>JBAYMQ010000197.1:0-3027 GCA_041663465.1 Candidatus Omnitrophota bacterium
ATGCATCTCATGGGCGATAATATGAGACAGACATGTCTTGCCTAAACCTGGAGGGCCCGAAAAAAGAACATGCTCCAAAGGTTCTTTGCGCTGGCGCGCGGCGGTAATACAAACCTTGAGATTGGCTACTATATCCGCCTGGCCGATAAACTCGGAAAGCTTGACAGGCCTAAGGGATAAATTGAGTACTTTATCCTCGTCAGTTTCCTGTTCCTGCCGCAGGGGATTGATCATCCCCGGGGACATTTTCTGATTCTGAAACGGGTTCATAAGGGATTATATTCTCGATGTTACGGATCACCTCGACCGATCCGAACGGCTCTTTCTGGCGGCAAATTATCTCTTTTTGCCGGACCAACTCCAACACGGCCAGAAAAGTCACGATAACTTCGACCTTCTGGTGAGCCCGCGCGAACAGCTCTGAAAGCTCGATGGCGGGCTTCAAAAGCAGATCATGAAGAATAGTATGCACCTTTTCTTCAACTGTAAATTCATCCTTAATAACGCTGTAAAACAGGTCTTTGGGCGTATCCTGGAGCGCCCGGGAGAATGCGGAAATAAGATCAAAAATGCTCGATTCAAAATACTGCGCTGTGGGCGGCCCCTCCGGAATATCCCGCTCTAACGCGCGCGGCCGCTTGAAGATATCCTGCTGATTCGTCTCCTTCTGGCGCAGTTCCTGCGCGATCTGCTTGAACCGCTCATATTCCAGCAATTGCTTTATCAGTTCGGATCTTGGATCCTCTTCCTCCTGAGGCTGTTCCGCCTCGGGCACAGGCAAAAGCATTTTCGATTTGATCTGGATAAGGGTGGCGGCCATAACCAGGAATTCACCCGCGATATTCAAATCGAGTATTTTCATAAGTTCCAGATATTCCATGTACTGCTGGGTGACCTGGGCAATAGGAATATCGTAAACATTCACGTGGTCTTTTTTGACCAGATACAACAACAGATCAAGAGGCCCTTCGAATAACTGTAATTTAATTTTATAACTCATATCTTCATGGCATCGCGCGCATCGCGCAATGTTGCCTGTGCGACGATACGGGCCCGCCGGGCTCCGTCCGCGAGGATATCGCGTATATTTGCTTTATCCGCCAATAACGTCTCGCGCTTTTCCCGGAACGGGCGGAGTTTTTCGACGAGGATAGAGGCGAGCTTTTTTTTGCATTCAGTGCACCCAATCGAGGCTTTTGTGCACGCGGGGCCCAATTCGGCGATACGGTCCGGGGCAAATATAGCGTAATACGCGTGCACCCCGCACACATCGGGATGGCCGGGGTCGGAAAGGCGGACCCTCTGCGGATCCGTGATCATCGACTGGACCTTGGCGCGGATCGCCGCTTCGTCATCGGAAATATTGATCGCGTTATTGTAGCTTTTGCTCATTTTTCTTCCGTCAAGGCCGGCCAGGCGCGACGCCGCGGTGAGTTTAGCCGCGGGCTCGGGGAAAACCGCGTTCTTATAAAGGCTGTTGAAACGGCGGGCTATCTCCCGTGTTAACTCCAAATGCGGCAGTTGATCCTCCCCCACCGGAACGACATCGGCCTTGTACAAAAGGATATCGGCGGCCTGCAGGACCGGATACCCGAGGAACCCGTAGGTATGCAGGTCGCGCGTGCTGACCTCCCGAAGCTGCTCTTTATACGTCGGGCAGCGCTCGAGCCAGCCGAGCGGCGTCAGGCATGAAAAGATCATATGCAGATCGAGATGTTCTTTTACATCGGACTGGATGAAAAGGGTGGATTGCTCGGGGTCGATGCCGGCGCTGAGCCAGTCGGCGACGTTATCGATCATGGCTGCGGGCATACCCTGCGGATCTTCATACTCGCCCATGAAGGCGTGCCAGTCCGCGACCATGAAAAAACACTCGTAGTCTTTTTGCAGGGCTACCCAGTTATCCAGCGTGCCGACAAGGTGCCCCAGATGGAGCTTACCGGTCGGACGCATACCGCTGAGGATCTTTTTCTTTGGAGGCATACTATTTATCCAAGAGTCCTGGCAATCTTTTCTATCTTGAAAACTTCTACGACATCTCCCTCCATGACTTCGTTGAACCCCTTAAAAGTCATGCCGCATTCATATCCCTCTTCAACCTCGCGGACATCGTCTTTAAAACGCTTCAGCGTAGATAATTCACCTTCCCAGACAGAACGGCCGTTCCTCATGATACTGACCGGATTATGCCGGTTCAGAGAACCTTTACTTACCAGGCAGCCCGCGATCGTGCCGCTTGATAACCGGAATACTTTTTTAATATCGGCCCTGCCGACAAAAACCTTCTTCAATTTCGGCGCCAGCATCCCCTCCAGCGCGGCTCTTATATCATTAACCAGCTCATAGATGACATTATAAACCCTGACATCCTGGCCCTCGCGGGTGATCAGATCCTTTGCGGCTTCATCGACGACAACATTAAAGCCCAGGATCAAAGCATTGGACGCTACAGCCAGGATCACGTCGGAAGAAGTAATATTCCCGATACCCTCGTGCAAAATGCACAACTGCACCTCATCGTTCGGGATCTTCTTTAAAGACTCCTTGATGGCTTCGGCGGAGCCCTGGGCGTCGGCCTTAAGAATAAGATTCAACTCCTTGAGCTTCCCTTCCTTGATCTGGGCATACAGATCTTCAAGCCCCATGCGTTTAATAGGCTGCATGGCATGCTGCTTAACCTGTTCCTGCCTATGCCCCGCGAGCTCTTTTGCCGTTTTTTCTTCAGTTATCGCGAAAAATTTCTCCCCGGCCTCAGGAACACCTGCGATACCAAGCACTTCCACAGGATACGACGGCCCCACTTCTGTCACCGCGTGGCCACGGTCGTTGAACATAGCCCGGATCTTCCCGTAATGCTCGCCTACAATAATATTATCATTCAGATGAAGAGTGCCGTTCTGGACCAATAGTGTCGAAACAGGTCCACGGTTCTTAACAAGTTTAGACTCGATCACGACGCCCCTGCCTAAACGCGCCGGGTTAGCCTTGAGTTCGAGCATCTGAGCTTCCAGGAGGATCATCTCCAAC
>JBAYMQ010000198.1:0-3014 GCA_041663465.1 Candidatus Omnitrophota bacterium
TTGAGGCAATTCTAACTATGAAAGTAACCTATAACTGGATCAAAGATTTTGTCGAAGTCGATATCTCCCCGGAACAGCTTGCCGATAAGCTGACTATGGCGGGTATTGAGGTAAAGGCTGTCGAACCCAGGGACGGGGATTTTGTTTTTGAGATAGAGATCACGTCGAACAGGCCCGATTGGTTGAGCGTGCTGGGTATCGCGCGGGAAGTCGCCGCGGTGACGGGTACCAAGCTGAAGAAATCCCCGTTGCCGGCGAAAGCGGCATCGGCGAGCGGTAAAGGGGCCGCCGAATGGAAGATCGAAATAGAAAACAAGGACGATTGCCCGCTGTATACCGCGAAAGTGCTTGCCGGCGTTACGGTCGGTCCGTCACCGGATTGGCTGCGCAAACGGCTTGAACTTGTCGGATGCCGCAGCGTAAACAACGTTGTCGACATCACGAATTATTGTTTGTACGAATTGGGAGAACCGCTGCATGCGTTCGACAGCGATAAACTGGCGCCCGGAGCGGTCATCGTGCGCAGGGCAAAGGCCGGCGAAAAGCTTTTGACCATCGACGGTCAGCAGAGAGTATTGAATCCGTCGGTGCTGGTTATCGCCGATGCCCGCGCGCCTGTAGCGGTAGCCGGTGTAATGGGCGGCAAAGACACAGAAGTTACTGAGAAAACGCGTACCGTTCTGCTGGAAGCGGCGATATTCCGTCCGGTGGTGGTAAGGCGCGGCAGACAGTCGATAGGTTTGCAGAGTGAAGCCTCGTATCGCTTTGAACGCGGCATCGATCCGGAGAGCGTAGATATGGCATCCCGGCGGTGCGCGGCCCTTATGCAGGAGTTGTGCGGAGCCCGTTGCGAAACCGAGGCCAGTTCACCGGCAGGCAAAGAATCTGTACGGACGGTTTCGATCAGCCGGGTGCAGGTCAATCAAATCCTGGGGCTGAACGTATCGGCCGGCGAGATAAGGACGATCCTTGAAACGCTGGGATTTTCTCTTACGGTAAAAGACGCGGAATCATTTTCAGTAACGGTTCCTTCGCACCGGCAGGATGTCCTGGCAGAGATAGATTTGATCGAAGAAGTCGCCCGTATTTACGGATTCGAGCATTCGCCTGCCAGCCTTCCGGCGGTGAAACCCCAGGTGTCTACGGACAGCACGTTCCGGCGCATCACGGCGCTTAAATCTTTGCTGACAGGTATGGGCCTTGATGAAGTCATAACCTATAACATGATGGATCGCGCATCGCTGTCCGGTTTCTGGAATGACGATACCGCGCTGGTCGCGATCGCCAACCCTTTGAGCGAGGAGCAGGAGTTGCTCCGTCCGGTCCTTATGCCCGGTGTGGTGCGAAGCGTTGCGCATAATCTGCGGCAACAACAGGACTTTGTTTCAGTATTTGAGATCGCCAAGACGTTTCAGTGCCGCGGCGGGAAACTGCATGAAGATTATCATTTATGTGTTGCCGTATGCGGCACGAGATCCGTTTGGCTCGAACATCAGAAAAAACACATGACCGATACGCCCGGGTTCCTGCATTTAAAAGGGATCGTGTCTACGCTCTTCGAACGGTCCGGGATCTCGCCTTGCAGTTTTGCGCCCCGGGATGCGGAGCGCGTTGATCTGTGTAACGGAACAACGGTCATCGGCGCAATGCGTAAACTTTCAAAAGGAGTGTTGGATCGGCTGGCGATCAAGAATAAAGATGTCTACGCGCTGGAGATCCCGCTCAATATAATACTCAAAGCGGAAAGGCGCGCGGTCCGGTTCGAACCTGTCAGCCGGTACCCGGGCATTTCGCGCGATATCAGTATTGTTATACCGGACACTATAGAAACAGCACAGGTGGTTGAACAGATCAAACAGCATGGCGGGGAATTTCTGCAACGCGTGGCGATCAGCGATTTCTATAAAGGTAAACCAATACCCGAAGGCCATAAAAATCTTACCGTATCCTGTTTTTACCGCTCCAGCACTCGTACTCTGCATGAAGATGAAGTCTCCGCGGGGCACGGCGCGATAGTTGATTTCTTAAAGCAGCACTTTGGGGCGACGATCCGGTAGGTTCTTGACGGGCCTGTTCCCGTGTGGTATACTTTTGTTGCCAAAAACGTTCTTTAGATATCCCTGCCGTGTTCGTTGGTAATGCTTGAAAATTGGTGAACCAACACAATCATCATGGGAGCTTCGATTCTTCCGCGCCTTGGCGCGGAGAGAGAGCACCCACCTGACACCGTAAGGTTCAGCCATCAAGCACCAACGGCACAAGCGGGGATATTTTTTTATGGATCTTTTCACAAAAGAACGCACTGAAAAAAACTTCAAATCCCTCCCTCTTGCCGCTCGCATGCGGCCGCAGCGTCTCGAAGATTTTATAGGTCAGGAACACGTTCTGGGGCCGGGTAAGCTTTTGCGCCGGGCGATCGAAGCGGACCGGATAAGCTCTATTATCCTGTTCGGGCCCCCGGGCTGCGGCAAAACATCCCTTGCTTTATGCATCGCCGGCGTCACAAAATCAGTTTACATTTCCATAAACGCGACGACCTCGAGCGTCGATGAAGTGCGCAAGATCATCGCGCAGGCCAAACTGCGGCGGGACAATGAAGGCGCCAGAACCATTCTGTTCATCGACGAAATCCACCGGTTCAATAAAGCGCAGCAGGATGTGCTATTGCCAGATGTGGAACAGGGCAATCCCATTCTGATCGGCGCAACGGTCCACAACCCCTTTTTTTATATTGCGGCGCCTCTTGTATCCCGGTCTTTGGTTCTGGAACTAAAGCCTTTGCAGGATAAACAGATAATCACTATTATTCAGGCGGCATTAAAAGACAAGGTGCGGGGTCTGGGCGCATTAAAGGTGAGGGCGGATAAAAAAGCTCTTGAATTTCTGGCGAAGGTTTGTGAAGGCGATGCGCGCAGGGCGTTGAACGCGCTTGAACTTGGTGTTTTGACAACCCCGAAAGCGCAGGATGGGACCATAAGATTCACGCTTGAGACCGCGGCGGAATCGATACAAAA
>JBAYMQ010000199.1:0-3002 GCA_041663465.1 Candidatus Omnitrophota bacterium
AGGGCAAGAAGCTATGGCCTCTAAGGCAGATGATGAAAGAGATATCGTATGTGTTCGGGTTTTCATATGAGCCCCGGATAAAGACCGCGGATATCGCGGACGAAGAGGTGGCGTCGTTGATAGCCGCGCGCAAAGCTTTTAAAGCGGGCAGGAAATTCAAGGAAGCGGATGAAATACGCGTGCAACTCGAGCTTAAAGGCGTGATCCTCGAAGACACCAAAGACGGCACAACCTGGAGAAGAAAACTGTGAAAGGCGCGTTTATAACGTTTGAAGGTTCCGAGTGCTGCGGTAAAAGTACGCAATCCAAAGCGTTATACAGGTATCTTGTCGAAAAAGGGCTCAGGGTTTTGTTCCTGCGTGAGCCGGGGGGAACCTCTATAAGCGAGATGATCCGGAAGATCCTTTTGGATCCGAAGAATAGATCAATGTCTTCCGGCGCGGAGTTATTACTGTACATGGCCAGCCGCGCGCAGACCGTGGAAGAGGTTATCAAGCCCGCGTTGGCTAAAGGTTATGTTGTCTTGTGCGACCGGTTCTTGGACTCGACCGTCGTATATCAGGGATACGGGTTGGGCATGGATGTGTCGTTTATCCGTTCTCTGGGCGCGTTCGCGACAGGCGGGATAGCCCCTGACCTGACGCTGCTCCTGGATCTTCCCCTGAAAGAAGCGCTCGACGGTATAGGGCTCAAAAAAGACCGGATAGAACAGCGTAATTTCGCGTATCACCGGCGCGTCAAAAATGGATATCTGTCTGTGGCGCGGGCCGAGCCCGGGCGCGTCAAGGTCGTGAAGGTTGAGGCGAAAAAAGCGGATACGCAGGCGGCTATCAGGAAGCATGTGGTTGCCCTGTTGAAAGAGAAGAAGTACCGTATATGATATTCGACGAAATTGTCGGGCAAGATAAGGCGCTGGCGAGGCTCAAAGGGTATGTGGATTCGCGGATGGTCGACGGCGCGTATTTGTTTACCGGTCCCGCCGGCGTGGGGAAGTCGTTGGCGGCGCTGGCCTTTGCCAAGGCCTTGAACTGCGGTACCTCAGGAGCGTATGGCTGCGACCAATGCGTTTCGTGCCGGAAGATCGACAAGGGCGCGCACCCGGATATTCATATTATAGATTCCGGAGATGGGCAAAATAGCGGGGGGCTCCTGCCCGTTGAAAGTTCCGGACAGATCAAGATAGCGGCTATACGGGCGCTGCAGGAAGATATTAATTACCGGGCGTATGAGGCGCGCAAGAAAGTATTTATTATCAATAACGCTCATCAGCTTAATCTGGAATCGGCGAACGCGTTCCTGAAGACGCTGGAAGAGCCGCCGCGCGACAGTTTGATTATTCTGGTTACGGACCGTCCTTCGTTGCTGCTGCCGACTGTGCTTTCGCGGTGCCGGATCGTTAAATTCTATCCGATGCGGCGGAATGTATTGAGGGATACCCTCATGGCGCGGGCATACGGCGGGGCGCCTGTTACGGCCGTAGAAGCTCATTTCCTGGCTTATTTTTCCGAGGGTAGCCTTGGAGTGTCGCTGAAGCTTAAATCCCAGGGCTTGTTCGCGCAGAAAAACAGGATCATAGATATATACTGTTCTATCGGCGCGCAGACCGATGATCCGGTATCCTGCGCGTCGCGCATGGATCTGTTATCCAGTTTTAATATCCTGGTTTCATGGTTCAGGGATATATATATGCTTAAAAACGGCGTGCCGCAGGGAGAACTGATCCACGCGGACCGTCTCGATGAGCTTGAATTATTGGCCGGATCGTATTCTTTCCAGGAGCTCGACCGTATTTTGAGGCTTTTGTCGGATTCCGTTCTTGACGTGGGCCGTAACCTGAATAAAAAATTACTTGTGTCAAATGTGATCGTATCGTGTAAACAAAGCCATTCGGCTTTAGCATAAGAGAGGCTTTTTATGGAAAAATCGGTATGCGTGAGATTGCGGGACACCGGGCAGACGTTCCCTTATTACCCCGGCGAACTGGCGGTCAAGGAAGGCGATTATGTCATTGTCGAGCATGACCGCGGCCATGATTACGGGCAGGTAGTGTCGCTGAAACAGATCCCGCCGCCGTGCGATAACCAGCCGGTCAAGAAGATCCTGAGGCTCGCGACGCCCGAGGATCTTAAACAGATAGAGGACAATCGCGCCAAGTCCAAGGACGCTTTTAATACCTGTTCCAAAAAGATAACGGGGCATAAGTTGGAGATGAAACTGGTCCAGGCGGAATATTCTTTTGACCGCAGTAAGATCGTTTTTTATTTTACGTCAAACGGCCGCGTGGATTTCCGGGAATTGGTCAAGGATCTTGCCAAGATCTTTAAGGCCCGCATTGAACTGCGCCAGATAGGCGTGCGCGACGAGACAAGGTTCTTCGGCGGCTTCGGCCCGTGCGGCAGGGAGCTCTGCTGCGCGACGTTCCTGCGGGATTTCGAACCTGTAACCATCAAGATGGCAAAGGAAGAAGGGCTGCCTTTAAATACCCCCAAGATCTCCGGCATTTGCGGCCGGCTTATGTGTTGTTTGAATTATGAGTATGACACGTATAAGATCCTCGCCAAGGGGCTGCCGCGCGAAGGCGAGCGTATAGCCGTTGGTAATGTAAAAGGCAAAGTGCTCAACGTCAATGTTTTTAAGCGCAGCGTCACGGTCGAGCAGGAAGACGGGACTCTGGCAGAGGTAAATTATAAACAGCCATGAACGGCAAATTCTATATAACAACACCGCTGTATTATGTGAACGCGTCTCCGCATATCGGCCATTCCTATACCACGATCGCGGCGGACATCCTCGCCCGCCGGGCCCGCCGGGAACTGGGGAAAGATAATGTGTGGTTTTTGACCGGGACCGACGAGCACGGCCAGAAGATCCAGCGCGCCGCCGATGCCGCCGGGATCACTCCGCAGGTTTTCGCCGATAATGTCGCGGCAAAGTTCAAGGCTCTCTGGAAAGATTTGGGGATCACGTACGACGATTTTATCAGGACCACCGAAGACCGGCAT
>JBAYMQ010000200.1:0-2999 GCA_041663465.1 Candidatus Omnitrophota bacterium
CGCTTTCAAAGGTTGCCATTTGCGTCAGGATCTTTATAGACGCGTCCGCCAGGGTCATACCCAATGCGGCTCCGGTTCCTTCTCCCAGTTTCAGGTTAAGATTGAGGATCGCGGACAGGCCGATATGTTCCAGAATGATCATGTGGCCTCTTTCAACCGAACAATGGCTCGCGATCATGTATTCTTTTGTCGCCGGAGCCATATGGAACGCGATCAACGCCGCGGCGCCGGAAATAAAACCGTCGAGTATCACGGGCGTTTTGTACGCGGCTGACGCCAGGATGATACCCGCCATGCCGCCTATCTCAAAGCCCCCGACTTTGGCAAGGACATCGATCGGATCCCGGTGGTCGGGCTTGTTGAGATCCAGGGCCTGTTTAATGACACTGATCTTATTGTTCAATCCCGCGTCGTCTAACCCTGCCCCTCTCCCGGTTATTTCTTCGACGGTCCTTGAAGTGATACAGGAGGTTATAGCGCTTGACGGAGTGGTATTAGCGATCCCCATTTCACCGATGCCGCAGATGGTAACGCCTTTTTTAAAATATTCTTCAAAGATCTCGATCCCCGCGATAATGGATCTGACCGCTTCGTCCATGGTCATCGCGGGTCCCCTTGCGATGTTTTTTGTGCCGTAATTTATTTTTTTTATTATAAGGCCCGGGCGAGGCGTCAGATCCGAGGCGACGCCCAGATCCCCTACAACGACCCGCGCGCCGGCGTGGCGCGCCAGCACGTTGATGCCGGCTCCGCCGTTTAAGAAATTTGCCACCATTTGCGCGGTTACTTCTTTGGGATACGGGCTGACTTTTTCCTCCGTAACGCCATGGTCTCCCGCGAGGGTAAAGAGGATCTTATTTGACAGTACCGGGGATATGGAGCCGGTTATACCGCAGATCTGTTTTGCCATATCCTCGAGTTTTCCGAGGCTGCCTATGGGTTTTGTCAGGTTGTCCAGCCTGCGCTGAGCCTCGTCGAGTATATGCTGGTCGAGAGGCAGAATGTTTCTTATGATACGCGTGATGCGGTCCATTAATTTCTCCTTTTGCTTTTTAGATCTAGAGGTATCCCTGAAACAAGAAAATACGCCTGATCCGCCTTCTGGGCGGCGAGTTTATTGATAGCGCCGGCCAGATCCCGGAATCTTCTGCCGAGCGGTGTGTTGGGGACCAGCCCCAGGCCGACCTCGTTAGATACGATCATTGCGGTGAGTTTAGACTTTCTAATGAACGCGAAAAGCTCTGAAATCCGCTTGAAGATGGATTCATCAGTAAGCTTCTTCATGATAAGATTTGTAATATGGATCGTCAGGCAATCGATGATCACGACCTTTGTCGTTTCAGGCATAGCGCGCAGAGCCGCTTCTATGTCATATGGAGCTTCCAGCGTGAGCCAATGCTTAGGCCTGGCGTCTTTATGGGCGCGTATCCGCCGTTTCATCTCGCCGTCGATGCCGATAGCCGTTGCCACGAACGCGATATTCTTGCTTTGTCCGGCCGCGAGGCTGACCGCGAAAGAGCTTTTGCCGCTGCGCGCCCCGCCGAGTATCAGGATGATCCTACCCATGCATTACCTCAAATGTTTTGTGCAGTTGAATAATTTTATCGCAGGTTTATTCCCCTGGAATTCTAAGATACTAACGCTGGTAGATCCAGGCACATAGCGCCAGAATGCGTTTTTTTTAAGGATGGCTGTAAAAAAAACGCTTATAGTCCCCCCGTGGCAGAATATCGCGACGGTTTTGCCCCGGTTCTCCGCGAGAATTTTTTTTATGGCCCTGGAGACGCGGCGTCTGAATGCCGACATGCTTTCGGCGCCGGGAAGCGAGTGTTTTTTTAATGGGTACTTCAGCCATTTGGTGTATGGAATGGGGTATTTTTTCATGATCTGGGCGTGATCTAAACCCTCGAGCGCGCCGAAATTTATCTCCCGTAATTCCCTGACCCTGGTTATTTTCCTGCCGCCCATAGCTATCCTGGCGGTTGTTACCGCCCGTTTAAGATCGCTTGAATAAACCGCGTCAATGGGTATGGCGCTGAGCCTTTTACGCAGCTTGCGCGCTTGTTTATTGCCCTCGGTATTTAACGGCACGTCTTTATAACCGCAGTATTTCTTGGAAGCGTTCCAGGCGGTTACGCCGTGCCGGATCAGGATGAGCCGGGTTCGCATAATATTTCTCCGGGTACTAAAACGATATTAGGTTTTTTAGTTACGGGATTTTCATTAACCAGGACGACGGTTTTGTAAACCGCTTCTATATTCTGATACGTCAGGACTTCGTTCGGCGAACCGTGTTTGTAAATGCTGCCTTCGTTGACCAGCGCGATTCTATTGCAGTAAGCGCCGGCAAGGTTGAGGTCATGCTGGACCATCACGATCGTCAGGTTCCGCGAACGGTTAAGTCTTGTGAGAAGGTCAAGGATCTGTATTTGATGGCCGATATCGAGATGCGATGTCGGCTCATCCAGGAATAAAAGCTTCGGTTCCTGCGCGAGCGCCCGGGCAATAACCACCCGCTGGCGTTCTCCGGCGCTTAATTCGTCTATCATTTTATCTTTAAGGTGAAGAGAATCCGTCACTTTGAGAGCCTGCTCGGCGATCCTCATATCATTCTTCGATTCAAACTGCAGGCGTTTAAGATGCGGGATCCTGCCCATTAATACTATCTCCATGGCCGTGAACGAGAAGCTCATCCCCATATCCTGCGCCACAAACGCGACATTGCGGCAGAATTCCTTTAAAGGCATTGCATGGATGTTTTTTTTATCAAGGGTTATCGCGCCTTCGCGCGGCTGAAGTACGCGGGTCGCGAGCCGTAACAATGTGGTTTTGCCTGATCCATTGGGTCCGATCAGGCCCAGAAAATCCCCCTGGTTCACACGGAGAGAAATATTATTGATGACGTTTTCTTTAGCGTATCCCGCGCTGACCCCGGTTATATCGAGCAGTATTCCCATTATACCCTCCTGCCCTTTTTTAACAGGATAATGAATACCGGC
>JBAYMQ010000201.1:0-2984 GCA_041663465.1 Candidatus Omnitrophota bacterium
AAGCTGAATAATGGACGCGACAAAATTCCTTCTTCCCGAAAAAGATCTTCCGCAGGCCTGGTATAATGTTCTCGCCGACTTGCCGTTTAAAATGCCGCCGCCCATTCATCCCGGCACGTTGAAACCGCTGCGGCCGGATGACCTGCGGCATATTTTCCCCCCGGAACTCATCAAGCAGGAAATGTCCGATAAACGGTGGATCGACATACCGTCTGAAGTTCTCGATATCTACCGGATCTGGCGTCCCACGCCTTTGAAACGCGCGGTACGGCTTGAAAAGGCGCTTAAAACAAAAGCCCGTATTTATTATAAGGATGAATCCGTTTCTCCCGCCGGCAGCCATAAGCCTAATACGGCGATCGCGCAGGCGTTTTATAATAAAAAAGCCGGCGTTAAGCGGTTGACAACGGAAACAGGGGCCGGGCAGTGGGGTTCGGCATTGAGTTTCGCGTGCAATATTTTCGGGTTGAAATGCCGGGTGTATATGGTCAAGGTCAGCTTTCATCAGAAGCCGTTCCGCAGGTCGCTTATGCATATATGGGGCTCCGAGGTTATCGCGTCTCCGTCGGAAATGACGGATTCCGGAAGGGCGATGCTCAAGCTCGATCCGCATTCACAGGGATCGCTGGGTGGAGCTATATCGGAAGCGGTGGAAGACGCGGCAAAGAATAAAGATACCAACTACGCGCTGGGCAGCGTGTTAAACCACGTTGTCCTGCACCAGACGGTTATCGGACTTGAAACAAAGAAACAGCTTGAGCTCGCGGAAGAGGAACCGGATTATCTTATCGCGTGCGTCGGAGGCGGAAGCAATTTCGGCGGATTCGCCCTGCCGTTTATAACCGATAAGCTCAAACGCAGGGATCTCAAGATCATCGCCGTAGAACCGTCCGCGTGCCCCAGCCTTACCAAAGGCGCTTATGAGTATGATTTCGGGGATACTGAAAAACTCACGCCGTTATTGAAAATGTTCACCCTGGGCCATACATTCATGCCGCCCGGTATCCATTCAGGCGGATTGCGTTATCACGGTTGTTCCCCCATTATCAGTTCGCTGGTCGCGAACAAGCTGGTAGACGCGGTTTCCTGCGAGCAGCTCGATGTTTTTAAGGCGGCTATCTTGTTCGCTCAAACCGAAGGCGTTATTCCCGCTCCGGAAAGCGCGCACGCGATCAAGGCCGCCATTGATGTGGCGAAGAGGGCGGGCAGGGGCAAATGCGTAGTGTTTAATTTGAGCGGCCACGGTTTCCTTGACCTTGGGTCGTACGACAAATATATGGCCGGGGAGCTCACAAATTATTCTCATCCGGTCGCGGAGATAAAGCGCGCGCTTAAGGATGTTCCGAAGGTGTGCCTCGAGGGGTAAGATGAAAAGAGAATTGATCATTGTCGGCGACCGGGTCCTTATAGATCCGGATACGGATAACGAAAAAACGGATACGGGCCTGTACCTGCCGCAAGGCATTAAAGAGAAAGAGAAGGTGCAGGGCGGGACAATCGTCAATGTGGGGCCGGGATATCCGATGCCCAGCCCGGAAGATCTGGAAATAGAGCCGTGGCAATCGCCGGAGCAGGAAAAGAAATATTTTCCGCTTCAGGCAAAAGAAGGAGATTATTGCATCTTCTTGCGCAATTCGGGCGTTGAGATAACGTATGAGGCCCGAAAATTTATTATTGTCCCGCATTCAGCGATCCTGGTAATCTTGCGTGGTTAAGACTAATCTGCTGTTTGTTATTACGAAACTTGAATTGGGAGGAGCGCAAACGCAGCTTTTGTCGCTCATCCGCCGTCTCGATACTTCAAAATACAATATTTACCTGTTTACGGCGCGGTCAGGTCTCCTGATGGCTGACGCTGTCCGCAGTCCGGGATTGATAGTTCACGGATCGGCTTTTTTGGAACGCGCCATCAATCCCGCCGCGGATACGCTCGCTTTCTTTGAGCTGATCCGGTATATAAAAGAAAAAAAGATAGATATAGTCCACACGCACAGCTCCAAAGCCGGTATTATAGGACGATGCGCGGCCGCTGCCGCGGGCGTGCGCGGGATATTCCATACCGTGCACGGTTGGCCTTTTCATCCTTATCAGCGCCGCGCGGCGTCCGCGTTATATATCCTGCTTGAGCGCTTCGCCGCAATGTTGACCACAAGGATCGTCGTTGTTTGCGAGGCCGATAAGGCCAGGGGGCTTGCGGCGAAAATAGGCCATCCGGAGCTGTACGAGATCATTTCGTACGCGATAGACGCTCCTTCCTTCGGCAAAGCAGCCGATACGCGGATCCGCCGTCAACTCGGCATAGCCGGCGATTCTTTGGTTGTCGGCACAGTCGCTTGTTTTAAACCCCAGAAAGCTCCATTGGATTACCTGAATCTGGTCAGAGCTGTGGCCGCGAAAATGCCTGACGTAGTGTTCGTAATGGCCGGGGACGGAGTGTTGCGGCGGGCTGTTGAGCGGTTCATCAAACGGCATGGACTGGAGAGAAAAGTGATCCTTACCGGTTGGCGTCGTGATGTCCCTCAGCTTCTGGCTGCTTTTGACGTGTTTGTGTTGACCTCGCGCTGGGAAGGGCTGCCGGTGTCGGTAATTGAAGCGATGGCCGCGTCGTTACCTGTGGTGGCGACACATACCGGAGGTATAGCGGAACTCATTCATGAGCCGCGGAACGGATTTTTGTGCCCGTGCGGGGATCTCGGCGCTCTGCGCGATAAGGTGCTTCGCCTTTTACGGGATAGGAATTTGCGCTTGTCTACCGGTGCAGGCGCGAGCAGCAGCATAGGGCCTGAATTTACCTGGCAGCACGCGGCGCGCAGTACCGAGGCGCTATACAGAGGCTTTTGCCCGTGATATAATGCATAACATGCCGTTTAATCCGACCATGGGGATACATTACGCGTTTTTATTCAGCATAAGTTCTTTACTATCCTGTTGTTTCGTTGTTTTACTTTCGCGGATATCCCTGCGTTACCGCATTCTCCTGAGCC
>JBAYMQ010000202.1:0-2978 GCA_041663465.1 Candidatus Omnitrophota bacterium
ACAAAGCCGTCCGGTCCGCCTCTTCCACGATCCTTCCCTGATACATAACATAAACACGATCGGCTATTTTTTTCGCTATGGAAAGATTATGCGTGATGAAAAGCAGGGAAAATCCGTATTCGTCCTTCAATTCCATTAGAAGTTTTAAAATCTGCGCCTCAATAGTCGCATCGAGCGATGTAGTAGGTTCATCGGCTATCAAAAGTTTCGGTTTACTCGACAACGCCATGGCTATGAAAGCGCGCTGATTCATACCTCCGGACAGCTGATGCGGATAACTGCGATAAATCCTTTGCGGATCTTTAAATCCCGCTTTTGCCAACAGGTCGAGAGACACCTGCCCGGCATCGTGCGCTCCTTTCCCCTGATGCAGCATCACCGCTTCATCGATCTGATTCCCGATCGTATATACCGGATTCAGATAAGCGGCAGGTTCCTGGAATATATAGGAAACATCCTTACCTCGGATCATGCGCAGCAGGGACTCTTCAAGACCCGTTAACTCCCTGTCTTCGAAAAAGACCGCCCCTGCGGTAATGCGGGCATTCGACGGAAGGATCCGGCATATCGAAAGAGCCGTCACGGTCTTTCCTGAGCCCGACTCGCCGGCCAGAACAACAGTCTCATGCGGTTTAACCGACAACGACGCGCCGCTTACCGCGGATATCGTCCCGGTATCCACGTGAAAATCCACCTGCAATCCCCGTATATCCAATAATAAACTCATATGATCTTCTTCAATCCTTCAGAGATAAAATTAAATCCTAATATCGTGACCAGGACCGCAGCGCCCGGGAATACCGTGATCCACCAGGCAATACCCAGCGTCGATTTTGCCTCGATGAGGATGTTGCCCCAACTGGGCACAGGCGGCTGCACGCCCAAACCCAGGAAGCTCAATCCTGTTTCCAGCAGGATCGCTCCCGCTATACCCAAAGTCGCGTTGACCAGCAGCGGCCCGATCGCATTGGGGATCAGATGGCGCGCGATAATACGAAGATCCGATGCGCCGGCCCCCTGAGCCGCCTGGATGAATTCGCGCTCTTTCAAGGATAGTATCTCGCCGCGGATAAGCCGCGCCGGCCCCATCCAGCTCGTCAAACCTATGATGATCATGATATTGAAGATCGACGGCTCCAGAACGGCGACCACCGCCAATATCAGAAAAAACGTGGGGAAACAAAGCATAATATCGGCAAAACGCATGATCAGGCTGTCGGCAAAAGAACCGTAGAATCCCGCCAGGGATCCCAAAAACATTCCCAGAAGCACCGCGATGCCGACGGCAATAATACCGATACTTAACGATATTCGTCCTCCCCATATGATCCTGCTTAAAACATCCCTGCCCATGCTGTCTGTGCCCATCCAATGCTGCATGGACGGCGCGGCAAGCAAATTCGTCTGATCGATCGCCGACGGATCATACGGGCTCGTCAACGGCGCGCATAATGCAATAAGACTTAAAACACCGATGATACATAAGCCCGCGACTAAATATACATTCTTTCCGGTCATAATACCCCTAAGAACCGCGTTTATACCGAATGCGCGGATCCACGAGCGCATACGAAATATCCGCGATAAGATTTCCCAGCATGGTCAACACGCCGCCCAGGACCACCTCCGCCATGATCAAAGGATAATCCCTGGTCATTACCGCTTCATAAAAAAGCCTGCCGATGCCGGGCAGCGCGAAAATAGATTCGAAGATAACGCTCCCGCCCAGAAGGCCGGGGATCGATAATCCGACAATGGTCACGATAGGCAAAAGCGCGTTACGCAGCGCGTGCTTATATATAACCTGACGCTCAGGCAGCCCCTTTGCCCGCGCGGTAAAAACATACGGCTGATGCAATGTCTCGATCATCGTCGAACGCATATAACGCGCCAGGCCCGCGAACCCGCCCAGCGTCGACACCAGAACCGGCATGAACAAATGCCAGGACACATCGAGGATCTTCCCTCCCGTTGACAAATACTCGTAATCAAGGGACTTAACTCCCGATATCGGGAACCATGCCAGTTGGATAGAGAACAACTGCATCAAAAGCAGCGCGAGCCAGAACGTGGGCGCCGCGAAAAACAGAAAAACCGTTATGGTGGTCAAATGATCCGACCAGGAACCTTCCTGGAGAGCGCTGCGCACGCCCAAAGGCACCGCGATAAGAAAAACAAGCAGCAAAGAAACGAAGTTGACGGTAAAAGTCAGCGGAATGCGCTCGAGGATCTTATCCGTGACCGGCCGGTCGTCTACAAACGACGCGCCGAAATCGCAACGCGCCAGTTTCTTTATCCACTCGAAATACTGCACATGCAGAGGCTTATCCAAACCATATAATTTTTCAAGCCTCAGCCTCACCTCCTGGGAGACCTTCGGGTTCAGAGACTGCTCAACCGTTGTAGGCTTCCCCGGCGCGAGATGAATGATGAAAAAGCTGATCAGCGTGATGCCGAACAGCAATGGAATGATACCCAGTAATCTGCGAACGATATAATTGAGCATTTAAGGTTTTATTCTGTATTTCTGCTCTTGCTTCGGAACCCACCAATCAATAAAGTTGTATCCGATCCCTGCAGGAGCCGGGTTGATCCCTCTGAACCGCGCATGCAACACTGACAAACTGTCAGGCACATAAAGGAACATATACGGCTGATCCTCATAGATGAGCTCATGTATGCGCTGATAGAGTTTCTTCCGTTCCGCCTGGTCGAATGTACGGCGGGCGTCGGTCATAAGCCGGTCGACTTCCGGATTATTATAAGAGACAAAATTGAACTCGCCCTCTTTCGATTTCGAAGAATGCCAGATATCGTAGTTATCGGGCTCCCTCGGCAGGGACCAGCCCATGATGATAGCTTCGAACTGCCGCTTGTCGATGAACCGTGACAAAAACACGCTCCATTCTATCACTTTGATCTTGACCCGTATGCCTATCTGCGCGAGCCTGCGCTGGATGATCTCCGCGGTTTTAATG
>JBAYMQ010000203.1:0-2976 GCA_041663465.1 Candidatus Omnitrophota bacterium
ATGAACGGTTTATTCTTAGGCATGGCCAAAAAAGAAAACCTGAAAGGTTTCTGCCTTTTAGGAGAGATCCCTCTTTATACGATTCAGATCGAGAATCCCAAGGCGTCGTACGCGGTATTGGAGGTTTTAAACCGCGTGTTGGGCCTTACCGTGGATTTTACGGGTCTTCGTGAACAGGCGCAGCAGCTTGAAGGTCAGATCAATAATCTGTTGGAGTATCTTAAGGTCGGGCCTGCGCTTGGCCCTATCGGCGAAGATGAAATAGACAGGATCCGTAAGTCCTTAAGTCAGCTCACTAAATTGCCGTTGTCCATCAAGGCTAAGATCGAGGAATTGTTCACGCGGGCGAGGACGGATCTGTCCAAGGCGAATGAATTAAAGACAGAGCTGGATAAGTGGAACGTGTATAAGGATTATGAGGATCGCTTCCTGGATCTTTTCAAGAAGAAGAAGGAAAGCAATAATTAAGTGGTTCCCGTTACCGCCATTATATTCGACCTGGGGAAGGTGCTGATCGATTTCGATCATCGCATCTTGTGCCGGAAGATCTCGCTTCTGGCGGGGAAGACCCCCGGGGAGGTTTACGGACTTTTTTTTGAAAGCGCGCTTATCAAATCATTTGAAGAGGGCGCTCTCTCTCCTGAATCTTTCTATATGGCGGTGCGGCGCCTGATAGAACTCGACATTCCGTTTGAACAGTTTTGTCTTATTTGGAACAGTATTTTTTATGTGACCGATGAAAATCGGGCGATGTATGAGCTTATGAGAGCGCTGTCTCCCCGATATACCCTTGCCCTGCTTTCCAACACCAACGAATTGCATTACGCTTACCTGAAAACCGAAATTCCCGTTTTGGGCCTTTTCCGGCATCTTTTCGTGTCGTGCGAAATGGGCGTCACCAAGCCTGACCCTCATATATATCTGAGAGTTCTCGCGGCGCTCGGGGTGGAACCGGCGCGCGTTTTTTATACCGATGACCGGCCTGAAATGGTGGCAGCGGCTTGCGCTGTCGGGATCAGGGGGTTTGTGTATACGGGCAGCGCGAGGCTTAAAAAAGATATGGCGCTTTGCGGGATATCGACAGGGGAATAGATGAAGACTCCGCGTTATAAAAAAAGGCATTATCGCGGCTGGGTCGGCGCGGCCGGGTTGGTGAGTTCGCAGGTTTGCGTGCAGGAGACTGATTTGTATATATCTTCGGACAGCGCGGTGGATCGAGGGTATTGCATTGAGCGTATCAGACATTATCGCAGGCAGATACAGGCGTATATTACCAGGGATGACCGTTTTCTCACCAGCCTCAAGCCTCTCGCCGTGGAACGCTCCGCACCGTCTATTGTACAAGATATGGCTGCGGCCGCGCGGAAAGCCAATGTCGGCCCGATGGCGGCTGTAGCCGGGGCGATCGCGCAGTACGTCGGCAAAGATCTTATGAAAAAAGGTTGCCGAAATATTATTGTTGAGAATGGCGGGGATATTTTTATCAATATGCGGAAATCTGTTTCAGTCGGGGTTTTTGCCGGGACGTCTGCTTTGAGCGGCCGTTTGCGGCTGCGGATAGCGCGGTCAGGCAGGTCGTACGGCATTTGCACTTCATCGGGCACGGTAGGCCATTCTTTGTCTTTTGGTAAAGCGGACGCGGTTATGATCGTGGCCGCTACCGCGGCGCTCGCGGACGCAGTGGCTACGGCGACCGCCAACCGTGTACAAACCAAAGACGATTTTCTTCCCGCGGTGAGATTCGCGCGCTCCGTTCGAGGCGTCACCGGAGCGCTGATTATCGTAAAAAACGACATTGTTTCGTGGGGAACGATGGTTCTGTCGTAATTCCCGGGGAAAATACGAATAAATCAAAAAAATTATTTTTATTTATTCATGTTTATACGTTTACCGTCGAGAGAAAACGCTTGACAATTGTCGCAGGTATGATAAAAAATATATTGTAGTCGCGCGAAGTTTATTTTTTTAGGAGGGATGTTTAACCATTGGAAGAACAGGCAGGCAATGAAGGCTCTGGGCGTGTTCGGGGCCTTTTATTTTTTGTCTGGGACAAAATCTCATGAAAGTCGGCCTCACGTACGACCTGAAGACTGATTACGCGTTCCAAGAGAACGATCCGCAGGATGCGAATGCTGAATTTGACCATCCAGGGACCATCGATGTCATCGCAAATGCTTTTAAACAGGGCGGATATCAGGTCGAAAAGATAGGAAACGTCTCGTCTCTTCTGTCGAAACTCAACAATCTTGATGTCGACATAGTTTTTAATATTTCCGAAGGGTTATCCGGGCGGAACAGGGAATCGCAGGTGCCGATACTTTTAGAAATGGCCGGTATCCCGTTTGTCGGATCGGATTCTTTAAGCCTGGCGCTGTCCCTGGATAAGATCATCGCTAAAAAAGTTTTTATGGCGGAGGGTATCCCTACCCCGAAGTTTGTCGAGATAAAATCTCTCGACCAGCTGAAAAGAAGCCCTCCGATGAAGTTCCCGCTTTTCGTGAAGCCGCGGTGCGAGGGATCGTCGAAAGGCCTTTCCGAAGCGTCCCGCGTAATGACAAATGACGCATTATTCAAGCAGGTCGAGCTTATTGTTACCAAATACAAGCAGCCGGCCCTGGTCGAAGAGTTCATACGGGGCACAGAATTTACGATAGCTATTCTAGGGACGGATTCTCCCGAAGCGCTGCCGGTCGTGCAGATAAAAATAGACGGCGCGCTGGATCTGAAAGATAAGTTTTATACCTTCGGCCATATTGCGCGTCCCGACGCGGTCGAATATATAGTGCCTGCTCCGGTTAACGCTGAGCTTATGAAGAAAATTTCCGACGTATCGTTGGCGGCGTATAAAGCGATCGAATGCCGGGATTTCGGCAGGGTGGATGTCCGCGTGGACGAAAACGGCCAGCCGTATGTGCTTGAGATCAATCCCCTCCCGTCGTTATCCACGGAGGACGTGTTTTCGATCATATCCCGCTA
>JBAYMQ010000204.1:0-2974 GCA_041663465.1 Candidatus Omnitrophota bacterium
AAGAAGCAGCTCTATTTTGATCTCGCGAAACAGTTCCATTTCCGGAAAGTCAAATCCCTGCGGATATGCTCAGGCGTCACGCTGCCGGAATTGAGTTCCATTCTGGAACTGGCCTGCCTGCCGGTTAAAGAGGTGATCACCCGGGGCGGCGTGCAGTTCCTTTTGTCTGAGGCGGGCGTTGCCAATGTCCAGGTTGAAGAACTTGATTATTCTTCTCTCTTGCGGGAGGAGGGGGGCGTTGAGGCGGATATGGGGGCCTATCTCCTTAATCAAAGCATGCGCGCGGAGGATCCTGAAAAGATCAAAGAATTCGCTCTTCATTTCGAATCGGCGATCGCCCATGTCAGCGTTAAAGATATTGCTGAAGACAAACAATTAGGGGACAACCTCCGCAATTTTCTGGCGTACCTTCATACCAGCGACGAAGCCGCTTTCCATCGATGTGTTCAGTCTTTATTCCGCGTCGTGCTGAAGGACAAAGCTCCCGCGACCCGGGAGCAGATGTCGGCGTTCGCCGGATTTGTCAAGGATTTGAGCGCAGATACCATAGCTGGTATCATTGTCGATGAAGCGGCTCATAATGACGAATTCAATAATAAGAACCTGCTTATGTTTTTGCAGGAGCTTGGCGCTTCTGATCACAACGCCGTGAGCTCGTCCCTGGCGGGAACTATAACAAGCGAAAAAGCGAAGATCAGCTTGTCTTCGAAATCATCCAGGAAACTCAAGGATCTGTTTAAAGTGTCGGATTCGTTTGTTTCGGGGATATATGAGCGGGTCATGGAAACCCTGTCCCGTAACAGCCCCGCTGAATCGCCGTTTATGTGCGATCGTGAGCGCGTGCAGCTGAATTATCATTTTATCCTTCTTTTTATGCTTGGCACGGAACAGGAGCCTCAGCGTCTCGATAGTATAGCGCAGAAAATTTGCTCCGGCTGGCAGGATGTTATCCGGGAACCCCTTCCCGATTATTTTCACGCGCTGGCAGCTGCGCTAGCGTCGTCCCGCGGGCAAATAGCGTCGGTCAGTTCACTGGCTCAACTGGATCTTTTGTTCAGGTGTTTTGTTGAAGAGGCGGCTTTTCAGGAAGAAGTTCCAGGATGGATCGACCAGTTGATCGATGATCTAAAGGAAAGCGCTAAAGACGAACACTGGTATTTTGAGAAGATGTTCTCCGGGGGCGCTCTCACCAGGCGCAGTCTTTCTCTGTTCCTGCGTTTATTCCCGGAATATACCGATCAGTTTTGCGGACATCTGGCGCGGTCCGCAGGAGATATAGAGTTTATGGGGGCCGTTGTTGAAGAATTGAAGCAGGTGAATTCCCCTCAGGTAACGGCTATTTTGGAAAGCATTTACGGCGTTTCGAACGATTTGATCAAGATCGAGGTGCTTAAAGCTATGACAGGGTTGCCGGAACTTGATGAGGGTTTCCTTTTTGCAATAATCTCGCAGGAAAACGCCCTTTTGCGCAAAGAAGCCGTGACGGTGCTGGCGCCTTATGGCCCCGCCCGGGATAAAGCGTTGCGTCTGCTGTTGAGTGATGATGATATCTGGGGAAGGAAGAACGCCTGGGTCAAGGAAAATATCGGTATCGTAGAAGAGCTTGCCATTCCCGGCGCCGCGCCTTTGCTTGAGCGCCTCGGCCGGAAACCTTTCTTTTGGAACGCGGCTGTGCGCCGCCGTGCCCGCAAATCTTTGGAGGCTCTGGCATGATCAAAAAGATCGAAGAGGCCTTCAGAAGTCTTATGACAACGGTGCAGATATCTATCCTATACGGCATAAGCCACGCGAAATTCGAGAAATATCTGGATCGGGCCTATCAGGATCTACAGCTGGCGCTCATCGATACAGGCGAAATTGTCATCGGTATCGTTGGGGATGAGCTCGCGTGGGGCAAAGAAATTTTGTTTGATTTGAGCAAAACGCTTAAACCGATGATCCAGTATTTGAAGTCCCGGAATGTCGAGCGGATCAGTTTCAATCGCTCCATCGGCAGGGACGAGTTGAAGGCATTCATCAGATTTTTGATGCTGCCGAAGGACCGGATCCCCGAAGACCCGCAACAATATCTGACGGATCAAGGCGTGCGCAATCTTTCGGTGGGCAAGATCAAGATCGCCGCAGGATCCGGCGATCAATCCCTTTTTAAGAGCGCACTGGACGCCGTAGATTATCTCAGCCTTTATGAAAGCTCGCTGGATAATTTTTCTTTATCCATAGACAATGTCCTGAGTGATAAAGAGATGGATAATGCCGGGTTGCGGCTGGGAATATCCAATGTTATGGAAAGTCTGGCTACCCGGTATCAGGATCTGTTGAAACTGACGACCGTTAAACGGTATGATATGACGACCTTCGTGCATATCATGAACGTGTCCATCTTCGCCATGTTTTTTTCATCCAAACTGGGTTTTAGCAAGGATGATATATTCGATATAGGTATCGCGGCATTGTTCCACGATATCGGGAAATTATACATTTCGCGGCAGATCATCAGGAAAGAAAACAAATTAACTGACGCGGAGTTCACCAGAATTAAAAGCCACAGCGTCCTTGGCGCGGAGATACTTTTAAAATATACCCCGACTCTCGGCATCCTCCCGGTAGTGGTATGTTTCGAGCATCATCTTAAATACGATTTGTCGGGATATCCCAGGCTGCCCTTTCGTTACACCCCGCATATCGCGTCGTTGATCGTCGCGATATGCGACGTGTATGATGCCCTGCTGGCGCGCCGCAGTTATAAAGCCAGCTACGCGCCGATGGTTATTTATGACATTATGATGGCGGATAAAGGGAAGGGTTTTGAGCCGAAGTTGCTGGATTTGTTTTTTCAGACCATGGGGGTCTGGCCCATAGGAACGATGGTATCGCTGAACGACGGCCGCGTTGCGGTTGTCCGCGCCGTCAATGAGGATTCTATTTTTCTACCGCGGGTTGAGGTGATCCATCCTGAAAAAGGGGAGATGATCGA
>JBAYMQ010000205.1:0-2957 GCA_041663465.1 Candidatus Omnitrophota bacterium
CCCAATCTTTACCGTGGGATCGACCTTTTCCCTGATCCCCAGCAGCAGTTTATAATTTTCAATATCGGCTATATCCCGGGGCTCGATCTCTACGCGGCCGGAATAATCGCGCTCTATCTCCGCCAGGACCCCCGCCTTGACCTCCTGGCATTTATTGCAGCCGGCTGAAAAAAAGTAAACAAGCTTTTCTTTAGCCTCCGCGGGCTGGCTTGAGGCGATTGCGGGGAACACGACCGCTATACAGATCAGCGACAGGAAACGGATGTGATTTAGCGCGTTTTTCATCATTAGGCACCGTGCCAATTAAAAGGGGGACGCACCTATTATTTAACAAACAATAAGCAACGCCCCCGGATCATCGCGTTATCTCTCGTATGTCGAGATAACCTTTAGGATCTCTTTCTTGTCTTTTGCGGTTTTCAAACGGTCCACTATGAACTTGTCTTTCACGAGCCGTGACACTTCGGCCAGGATCTTGAGATGGCCGCCTATATTTTCCTCGGGCGATATGAGAACAAAAAAGACATATGTTTTTTCGCCGTCTAACGCGCCGAAATCTATCCCCTGCGCGTGCCGGGCAAACGCCAGAACGAAATCAGATACTTTTGCCGACCGCGTATGGGGAATGGCGACGCCGTTGCCTATGCCGGTGGAACCGAGCTTCTCGCGCTTTATCAGAGAAGCGAGGATACCTTTTTTATCTTTGATCTTTCCTTTATCCGATATGAAATCGACAAGTTCGACAAGAACCTTCTTTTTGTCTTTCTCCTGCAGATTCAACTCTACATATTTCTCTTTTAAGAGGCTGCTTAATCTGATATCGGGACCAACCATACGCGACTACTCCCTATTCTATGGGAATGATCAATATCTGTCCGGCTTTGAGTTTATTTGAATTCCTGATCCTGTCTTTATTCATCTCGTAAAGATATTGCCAGCGATGGCCGCTGCCCAGCTCTTTTTCAGCTATTTTCCAGAGCGAATCGCCTTTTTTTACCACATATTCCTTGGTCGAGACTTTAACGGCGCTCTCGACATTTTCCTGGGTCTCGGAAATGTATTTTCCGTCTTCAACCTTTTGCGCGCCCTCAGGGATAACGACAGACGCTTCAGAAGCGGCAACGCCGCCCTCCGCGCCGCCCGGAGCCGGGAGCATGATCTCTTCGACCTCAGCTATCATAAATTGAGCATTCCTGTCCTTTTGCATGCCGACCAAATCGGTAATAGGCGCGACCGCGTCCAACTTACCGCGGCTTACGATCTTGATGCGGGTTTCCGCTATACCGTTATCGAGCATAAAAGACTTTACCTGCTCCGCCCGGGCTTTGCCTAATTTCAGGTTATAATTTTCTTTTCCCCGTATATCGGCATTGCCGGTGATCAAAATAGTGGATTCGGGATTCCTGCCCAAAAGCGCGACCGCGTCTTCGAGGATCTGCTTGGCATCGCCGCGCAAACCGGACTTATCGTAATCGAAATACACTTTCACGTTCTTGATGATCTTCTTTATCAAAAGGGACGGCCTCATCTCCTGCGGTTTCGCGGGTGGAAGATCATCCTGGTAATCATAAATTATCTTATACATATATACGTATCCGCGGTTGCCCCACGGCTTGACCTGACCGGGCTCGGCAGGCCACCACCAGAATCCTCCCCTGGTATCCTTGACGGGGCTGGGCTTGGCGTCAGTCGGCCACCACTCGAACTTCTTTTGGAGCTGGTCGATCTCTGCTTGCTTGCGGGCCTCACGGTCAGAAGCGCATCCGCTTAAAACCAGAATAGCCGCGGCCGAAAAAGACAAAAATAACATTAACCCTGATCTTTTATTCATGGTCCTCTCCTGATTTACACTATTATTAAACGTCTCCCTATCATTGATATCTTAGGTGGGATTAATCTATGGTAAGAGCGAAGCCCCTACATGTCTAATTTGTTATATTATAGGATAAATGGCGATTTTGTCAATATATTACACTCCGGATCCGGCAAAGGATTCGGCAAAGACCAGAAGTTCTTTTATGGCGGGGTCTGAAGCCAGGGCATTGTCCTCTTCATTCTTGAGTGCCAGAGCGAGGCACGCGAGAATTTTTTCTCTTGGTATATCGATGCCTGTTGACAAACAAGCAGCTATATATTCCCGTATAGAGCCGGTATCGCCCGGTTTAACCATGGACGCAGGACCGGGTAACGCAAGCGAGCCCGCTTGAGCCGGCGGATCGATCACGAGCTTTTTTATGGCAGTTACCGCGGATCTGTATAGCTCAGCCGGTTCGTTGCCGGCGTATAATGAACGCAGGTCTATGCCGCCGGGATCTCCCTGCCCGGCCGCGACGCGGTTTTTCACGCCCCCATCCGTTCCGGAAAGGTAAACAATATGGTCGAATTCCCCTCCTGTAAAGGAAGCATCCGGGCCCTGGATATCTTCAGACAGCATGAAATCCTGTTCCGCGACCCCCGCGGAATCCACCGCTTTCACAAAAGGAACCGGATAAATATCAAACGCCCCGGCATAAACCACGGAACTGGCCTTAATGCCGTCATTGGTCAATCGCGTCCGCAAAGAGCCGCCGTTCCCCCGCAAAAAGCTTTTACTCGCGTGAAAACTGCCTATAAAAACGGCGACGCGAGCCCGGGGTTCTTTCGCGATAATGGCTTTTACGCGTTCATAGATCCGCGCTTCCCTGTCTTCGTCGCCTATATACCGGGCGGGATCAATATCCACAGGAACGACGGTAATCCCCGCCCGGGCGAACGCCCGCGCCGCTTTCTCATAGAGCCCCGGGGAAAAACCCCGCTCAGGACACAAACGCGCACCGCTAAGATCAACCGTCAAGCCTTTGTTGAGCGCGTCAAGCGCGCCGGCCGCCCGCGGAGGCGCTTCGATCGCGTAGTGCGTTATACCGAGGCCCTTGAATTCCGAAGCGAGCCCGGCGACATGTCCGGCAACCAGAAAATTA
>JBAYMQ010000206.1:0-2941 GCA_041663465.1 Candidatus Omnitrophota bacterium
AGGATAAGATCCCTGAGGTCGTGCATGTGGACGGCACCTGCAGGCCGCAGGTTGTTGAAAAAGAAACAAATCCGCGATTCCATTCTCTTATCAGCAATTATCACCGTTTATCAGGCATGCCGGTTGTTATTAATACTTCGCTTAACCGGCGCGGCGAGCCTATGATATGTTCGCCTCAGGATGCGTTATTGATGTTTAAAGAATCCGGTCTTGAGTTTTTGATCATGGGTGACTATTTAGTGAGCAAAAAGTAAAAAAAGGGGTAACTATGAAGGGTATCGTTTTAGCCGGCGGAAAAGCGACGAGGTTGTACCCCATCACCAAGGGCGTATGCAAGCAGATGCTGCCTATCTACGATAAGCCCATGGTCTACTATCCGTTGTCCGTTCTGATGCTCGCGGGTATCAGGGAGATCATGATAATTTCGACGCCCAAAGATCTCCCGCGGTTTGAGGATCTTTTGGGGGACGGCGGTGATCTTGGGCTGCGTTTATCATACAAGGTGCAGGAGAAACCGGCAGGCATCGCGCAGAGTTTCTTGCTGGCGGAGGATTTTATCGGCAGGGACAGCGTCAGCCTGATCCTGGGTGATAATATTTTTTATGGCAGCGATATGAGCGGCATCCTTTCGAAGGCGACAAAACTCAAGAGCGGCGCTATGGTGTTAAGTTACTTTGTCAGGGATCCTCAGCGCTACGGCGTGGTTGAATTTGACGAGCGATGCAAAGTAAGATCGATCGTGGAAAAGCCTAAGAAGCCGAAATCGAACTATGCCGTTACGGGGCTCTATTTTTATGACAATAAGGTTGTAGAGATCGCGAAAAAAATTAAAGCCTCCGCCCGGGGTGAGCTTGAGATCACGGATGTGAATAACGCGTATCTCAGAGCGGGTAAACTCAAGGTTATTCCTCTGGGAAGAGGGTACGCGTGGCTCGATACAGGCACTTACGAATCGTTGATCGAGGCGTCGATGTTCATCAAGACTGTTGAAGACCGCCAGGGCTTAAAGGTCGGGTGTATCGAAGAGGTGGCATATCGCAAAGGCTACATAGATCGCAAACAGTTGAAACGATTGTCTGATGGCATAAAAACCAGCTACGGGGATTATTTAAAAGATATACTTAAAGAATAGGAGATTGCTTCGGGCTTCGCCCTCGCAATGACGCGTAATGATGCGCAATGACGCGTCAGGACGCGCAAGGACGGGCTGACGGGTGGCAATGATGGTCATGAAATATAAAGTTCTGGTTGTGGGAAAAGGATACATGGGCGAGAAGATCGCAAATGAAATGGATTGCGATATATGCGGTAAACGCATACTGTCGTTGAAGGACGCCCAGTCGGTAGTGGATGAATATACTCCCAATGTAATCATAAATTGTATCGGCCATACGGGAGCGCATAATGTCGATGACTGCGAAATCGATAAAGACAGAACGCTGATCGCTAACACGTTTGTGCCTATAATCCTTGCCGAAGCCGCGTTGCGCAATAATATCAAGCTTGTCCATATTTCAAGCGGCTGCATTTATAATTTTGATTATTCAATACAAAAGCCTATAACTGAAGAGGAAGTCCCTGATTTCTTTGATCTTTATTATTCACGCTCCAAAATATACGCCGAGCGGGCGCTTGAGGTTATGGCGAAGAAATATGATATTCTAACGGTCCGGATCAGGATCCCGCTTGATAACCGTCCGCATCCTAAGAATGTACTCACCAAACTTATTAAATATGGCAAGGTTATAGATATTCCCAATTCGGTTACGTACGTGCCTGATTTCCTGAAGGCTTTGAAACATTTGATCAAGATAGACGCGTATGGTATTTTTAATGTTTTGAACAAGTATGGCCTCAGGTATCCTGAGCTTATGGATATTTATAAAAAATATGTTCCCGGTTTTGAATATACCACGATAGATTATCGTAAATTGGGGCTGGTGCGCACTAATCTTGTTATGTCGGTTAGGAAGTTGGAGAAGACGGGTTTCGCGGTGCGGCCTATTAAAGACGTGCTGGAAGAATGCGTGAAGGAGTATATCGGATGAAAGTATTGGTTACGGGCGGCGCGGGATTTATCGGGAGCGAATTTGTCAGGCAAGGCGTGAAGATGGGCTATAAGATCATTGTTGTGGATAAATTGACCTATGCCGGGGATCTGAAGCGTTTGGCGGGCGTCAAAGGCAGGTTCTCTTTTTTTAAAGTTGATATCTGCGATAAGAAGAAGCTTGAGGGCGTATTCAGAAAAACTGGGCCCGATAGTGTGGTTCATTTTGCCGCGGAATCCCATGTTGACCGCAGTATAGAGGACGCTTCTCCTTTTATGGATACGAATGTGAAGGGCACGCAGTTATTGCTTGACTGCGCGAGAATCGCCAGGGTAAATAAGTTCGTTCATATTTCAACGGACGAGGTTTACGGAGAAATAGAAAAGGGGAGCTTTACGGAAAATTCCCCCTTTAATCCGAATTCGCCGTATTCTGTCAGTAAAGCTGCGGCGGATATGCTCGTGAGGGCGTATTATCGCACCTATGGCGTTCCGGCAGTCGTGGTCAGGCCAAGCAATAATTATGGGCCGTGGCAGTTCCCTGAGAAGCTTATACCGGTTGCGATCAATAAGGTTCGAGCGGGCAAAAAGATCCCTGTATACGCAAAGGGCCAGAATGTGCGGGAATGGCTGTATGTGTCGGATTGCGCGCGGGCGGTATGGCTTGTCCTGAAAAAAGGCAGAATCGGTCAGGCGTATAATATAGGATCCGGCCAGGAATACAGGAATATCGATACGGTTAAAATGATATTACGCGCGATGAATGCGCCCGCGGATCGGATCGAGTTTGTCAAGGACCGGCCCGGGCATGATATCCGGTATTCGTTGAGCGCGGCTAAGATAAAAAAAGAGCTGGGCTGGAGGGCGGAGGTGAAGTTTGATGCCGGCCTGAAG
>JBAYMQ010000207.1:0-2922 GCA_041663465.1 Candidatus Omnitrophota bacterium
ATGCCGACTGGAGAGGATTAGGCGTTATCGCGGGCAGCGGGCTTACGCTGCGAAAAGAATACCGGACGCTCGACGCGGCCGGCATATTCGGCATACCGGCGGTAAAAACCGCCGAACCCAAAAACTGTATGTGCGGACAGGTTCTGCGGGGCGTCAAAACTCCGGCGCAATGCAAGCTGTTCGCCAAGGCGTGTACTCCCGAAAACCCTTACGGCCCGTGCATGGTATCGTCCGAAGGCACGTGCGCCGCGTGGTACAAATATAATAGAGGATAAAAATGGCCGACCGGATACTATTGGCGCATGGAAGCGGGGGGAAATTGACGCACCGGCTCCTTCAGGAGATCGTATTCCCGGCGTTCTCGAACCCGATCCTTAAAAAATGCGAAGACGCGGCTGTTTTTCCCTTAAAAGGGAAAACAGCTTTCACCACAGATTCGTTCGTGATCCAGCCGATATTCTTTCCGGGAGGCGATATAGGCAAGCTTTCCGTATGCGGAACGGTCAACGACCTGGCGGTAATGGGCGCGCGGCCGTTGTATATGACCGTCGCGTGTATTATAGAGGAAGGATTTGAGATCGCGTCTTTGAAAAAGATCGTCGCTTCTATGGCCAAAACAGCCCGGGACGCCGGAGTGCTGATAGTCGGCGGCGACCTGAAAGTTGTTGAGAAGAACGCGTGCGACTCTATCTTTATCAACACCACCGGCATCGGATCGATCCCGAAGGGACGGAAGATCTCGGCGGATACCACGCGCGAAGGCGATTGCGTCATAATCAACGGCTGGATCGGCGAACACGGCGCCGCGGTCATGTCCGCGCGCGAGGATTATAAATTACGCAATTCCATCGCGAGCGACTGCGCCTGCCTGAACCATCTTATCGAAAGGATCCTCGCGGTCGCGCCTCACGTCCATGTCATGCGCGATCCCACGCGCGGCGGCGTGGCGACTACCCTGAAGGAAATATCGGAACAATCCAATATCGGGATCATCATCGAAGAAGACGCGTTGCCGGTAACAGATCAGGTAAGGGGATTCTGCGAAATATTAGGGATAGATCCGCTTTACATGGCAAACGAAGGGAAAGTGCTTGTTCTCGCGCCTGAAAAAAACGCGCCCTCGATCGTCGCCGCGATGCGCAAGCACCCCCTGGGCAAAAACGCTGCCGTCATAGGCCGGGTCGCTTCCCGCGGCGCCGCGCAGCTTCTCCTGCACACCTCGATCGGTTCCACCCGCATCATCGATATGCTCACCGGGGATCAACTCCCCAGGATCTGTTAATTCCGGGGACACAGTACTTAATTCCAAAGAATTAAGTACTGTGTCCCCGGAATAAGCTAATTTTTGGGCGAGGACGCTGCGGCGGAGGCCTTCATTCCCAGATACAGATACGCGATATAGATCGCGCAATATAACAGCCAGAAAAACGGCACTCTGAACCCGGAAACATCCAGCAATACGGCTGCGCACGTGGACGGCACTAACGCGTACGCGCCTATATTCCACATTTCCTTATAAGAAAGTTTTATTTTCATGATCGCGGCGATGATCAATGACGCCAGGCTGAATATAAAAACATGCGCCGGCTTGGCAAAACAATACGCCGCAAAACATATGACCAATAAAACCGGGAACACGAATAATCCCGCGATATCCAGCCACCGGCTGATGGTGCGCGAGGTCAGGTCGAACTGCCGTCGCTCGTATAAAAGTTTAAAACCTGATTCGCCGGGCGTAATAGAGAACGACGTTTTCTCCATGGGATATGTTTTAATTTCCTCAGCCCCGCTGCTGTCTTTCGCCTGTTTGATAATAAGCAGCTTCTGCGTCAGCAGCGCCAAATTCGGATACCTGTCCATTATCGCGCGGGCCTTATCCGGATCGGGCTCAATAATAACCGCGAACCGCTTGTCATATTCCTTGATAAAGCTTTCTTTCGGATCCACGATCACGCCCTTCTCCACCGTAACCGCCGGATATTCCGACGCTATCGCCGCGATGTTCCCATGAACCCATTTCTTCGCGGCCGTAAAGCCTGACAGGACAACGGACGTATATCGCGCCGAAACGCACGCGGCCACGATCAAAACAAAAAGCGCCAGGAACCCTATGCTTCTGCCTATGGACTGTTTGGATATCTTTGGGTAGAACCGCGGATCGAACGCTCCGAACAAACCGAACATGTTTACCTCCTGTTTTTTCTATGCAAGCAGCGATTTATTTGATAATATTATATCCTATGATCACGCAGCTTACTATAAAAAATTTCGGCCTGATAGATACGGTGTCAGTTGAGTTCGCGAAAGGATTGAACATACTAACCGGCGAAACGGGCGCCGGGAAATCCATTCTTATCGACGGCTTGCGGTTCGGGCTCGGGGAAAAACTTAACGCCGCGTCCGTCCGCGACGAAAAACTCCCCTGTATAGTGGAGATCGTCCTCGACATTACCCCTGAGCTTATCCGGGAATACCCTCCGCTTGAAGAACTATCGGCGGGCGAGAACAGCCTGATCATCAATCGCGCGTATCTGCCTGACGGGAAAACCAGGGTAAAAGTGAACGGGTTGGCGGTTACGATAAACCAACTAAAGAAACTCGGCGATTATCTGGTGGATTTCCACGGCCCCCATGACCACCAAATGCTGCTGTCTTCCGGAGCGCACCGCGCTATCCTCGACCGCCTCTGCGGGTTCGAAGCGGACAAAAAGGAATATTCGGAGATCTTTGAGCGTTATCTCTCTTTCAAAAAAGAGCGCAGGGGCCTGCAGGACCTCGCAGAAACGCGGCAGCGGGACGTGGAACTGCTCGAACACGAGATCAAAGAGCTATCCCTGGTGCCGCTGGATGAGGCGCAATACAACGAATTGATCGAAAAACAAACCAAACTCAATAACGCGGAAAAACTCTATGAAGCCGCCA
>JBAYMQ010000208.1:0-2921 GCA_041663465.1 Candidatus Omnitrophota bacterium
CATTGAACATCCTGGCGCACCCTATAATCACCAACTTACCCGGTTTCTGGCCGCCCATTTCAGCGGGCGCATCTCCGGCGGAATTGTTTTTTTGCCGCGAGGATCCTTCCGACGCTTGAGAAATATCTTCACCTGCCGCCGCGGGCCACTCGGGAAGCTTTGACTGCAGGAATGTATTGCTGAATTGCCCCTCGATCATCAGACCAAGAATAAATTTGCCGGAAGAACCTGTTTTAGGGAACTCAAATGATTCTTTTTTGATATTACCGCTTTCATAAGGGGATTTCCAACTGCGGGGGCTAGACGTGAACATAACCGTTTTCTTCAATCCCGACAATCCCATTATATCCTCAGAGACATCCAATGATGAACCCCAAAGATAGAACAAAGAAGATAATCTCATCATAAAAGGGACACTTTTATTCATGTTGTCGGAAGGAACATTGATCTGGTTAGGGATCTTTACCGGCATGGATAACGCGAACGGCCCCACACTTTGGCCGGTAGAGATCTGGATCATCTGGCTGTTTTCATCCAGAAGCATATCCTCGTTTATACTGACCCCCCACTTCATGACAAGCCTATTAATATCCAGGATATTTTTCTGAGCGTTTATCTCAAGCCCATCCGGAGGAACCGCCTCAAAGGCGTAATCGTACCCCTGCGCGGCGATCAAAACCGAGCCTCCCTGATAAATGAATTTATTAATCTCAAATAATTGCCGGTCATTAAGCGGCCCTGGATTTATGATAAAAAGCGTATTCACTCCCGCGGGGATAGGATCATCTTCAGTCAACATGATCCTGGCAACATCGTAACCATTATTGCGCATTATGGGAATGATCGTCTTGTAATCATCCTCATATTGGGGCCTTTCCTGGCCGAGCCCGGAAAGAAGCCTGCTCATGTCGCCCGCTAATTTCTGCGTTCGTAAAGGAGAATAAACAGCCAATTTGGGTTTACTTTCAGCCATAAGCTTCAGGACACGGGAAACAATGAAATATTCCAGATCGGGGATGTTCTGCGGAAGGATGCGCGGCAGGATTTCCTCCGCTTTCTCCTTATAACTGACCGCCATCGCCGTATAAACGAGCTTGACGCCAAGCTCGTCCCTGTCGATGCTCTCCACCTGAAAGGGCATAATGCCTTTTTTCTGCAGGGATTTTTCCAGAGAATCGCCGTTCCCCCCGCCCTGGGCCCCATTATTATCTTTATCTTCGATAAGGCGCGCCGCCTCTATATGGAATACCTTGAAATTTAATTTATTGCCCGAAACGACTTTCAATTCCTCGAGTTTTCCCACAACGTCCGTTTCCAGGGCCTTAAGCGCCGTAGGCATCTTTTCAGACGGCGTGATGTAAAAATTTACCGTGACAGGGGCTTTTAGATCCTTGAATATTTTTTTCGCGGTCTCGGAAACCGTATAGATCTTCCCCTCGGTAATATCGAACCTTCCGAAATTGATATCATGCACAAGCCAGTTAAATATGCCCGCGCCCGCCAGGCATATAATGACAGCGGTGGAAAACACTATTTTTGCCCTGGGCCTGAGCCTGCCTTCAAGGGAAAATCCGTTCAATAAAAGGAACACGGCGCTTGTCGTTATAAAATAGATCGCGTCCTTAATATCTATCACGCCGCGATTAAACCCGGATAACCTGGATGCCGCTCCTATGTGCGTCATTAGAAAAGTGCCCAACCCTGAAAACCATCCATCTAATAAGGACGCGAAAAATCCCGTGCCCAGGAAAAACACCGTAAAACAGCTCACTGTAGCGAGCACAAAAGCTATTATCTGTTCCCGGACCAGCCCGGAAATGAATATCCCGATAGCCAGGAACAAAGCTCCCAGCAGCACCGCCCCGGTGTACCCTCCGATGATCGAACCGATATCCGGCCGGCCTGTAAGATAAATGACAACCGGGATAGTCACGGTACATAATAAGGAGATAAAATAGAAAATAATGCTTCCTGCGAATTTACCCAGGACTAACTCCGCCGGCTTCATGGGAAAGGTCAAAAGCAATTCGAACGTATTTTCTTTTTTATCTTCGGCCCATAGCCTCATCGCGACCACGGGGATAAAAATAAAAAGCATAAAAGGCAGCGTGTCAAAATACGACTTCATGTCCGCCTTGCCCGCCAGGAAATACCCGGTCATAAAAAGGCTGTTGTTTATCGCGACAAAAACTATCAGATAAATATACGCGATGGCGGAATTAAAATAAGAGTTCAGCTCGCGCCTCGCGATAATCAGGATGTTTTTCATTTTTCTTTGCCTGTATCCTTAAAAAGCCCTAAAAATATCTCCTCGAGAGAAGGTTCTCTAAGAGAAAGTTCCCGCAGGTACCAATTCTTTTCTTTAACCAGGCGGTTGATCGAACGCGCGGCATCATCGTAAGACCCGGCCGAGCATAGAAAACGGGCTGAACCCGATATTACGTCTAAAAATTCAGCTTTTCTTAATGCAGGGATGCTCTTAAACGCGTCTTCAACCTCTTCGCGGCCGGCCTGGATCCCGACAGTGAACGTATGCTCTACGGCCTTGCTTTTCTTAAGTTCAGCCACTGTGCCATGTGCAATGATCCTGCCCCGGTCAATGATCAACAGCCGGTCTGAAACCGCCGAGGCCTCCTGAAGTATATGCGTGGAAAAAATAACGGTTTTATTTTTGGCGAGTTCACGGATAAGCTTACGTATCCCCACGATCTGCATCGGGTCAAGCCCTGATGTGGGCTCATCAAGGATAACTACCCTTGGGTCATGGATCAATGCCTGCGCCAACCCCACCCTTTGCCGGTACCCCAGGGATAACTCCGAAACAATATGCTTCCAGACGCCGGATATCTGAGTATTTTCGATCACCCATTCTTTTCTTTTGCGCAATTCCGCTCCGGTCAAGCCGCGCGCGCGGCCGACAA
>JBAYMQ010000209.1:0-2910 GCA_041663465.1 Candidatus Omnitrophota bacterium
ATACGCGTGATCCGCGGGGCGCCATAAAAAAGATACACTCATTGCTCCGAGCGCACGGCGTATTATCGATAGAGACCCCGGATACCGATAGTTGGGATTTCGGTTTATTCAAACGCCGATATTGGGGCGGATATCACATCCCACGGCATTTCTACATTTTTAATAAGGCCAGTCTCTGTTTGTTGCTCGATCAGGAGGGATTCGAGGTGATCTCTTGTAAGAATATGCTTAGCCCCGTGTTCTGGATCCATTCGGCCCGCAATTTCCTTATTGACAATCGCAGATTGAAAAAGTTCTCTGTTTTTTTTCATTATCAGAATCCCTTTTTGCTGGCAGTCGCCGCATGTATAGATCTTATTCAGGTTGTTCTAGCTGCGAAAAGCTCTAATCTGCAGATCGTAGCCCGAAAGAAAGGCGCTTAAAGTGGTTTTATTGAATTCTATCCGCACAACGCTGACGAACATAAGGATCGTTGGCGGCTTAAATTCCCGTAAGCCGAAATTGCTCAAACGCGTCCTGAAGGGATTCATAAACGCGCGATGCAAAGGTAATATTTCTCTGCGCTTTATGGATATAGCCTTGAGTTATTCCTGTAACTTTAGTTGTTTGCATTGTTCCGCGGAGGCGCTCAAAAAAACCGGCGTCGACACATTAAGTATTAAGGAATATAGCAGGGTGGCGCAGGATGCCATGGCGGCCGGAGTTCTTGTTTTTCACTTTACAGGCGGAGAACCTATCCTGCAGCCGAAACTTTTTGAAATAATTGCCGCGTTCAAGCCTGAAGAGAATCTTATATCTATCCAGACGAACGGGTGGCTGGTTGACGAAAAGTTTATTCGCGGGTATAAAGCCGCGGGCGGCGATATCCTCTGCGTGAGCCTTGACAGCGTTACGGCGGACGCCCATGATGAATTCCGTAAGACGCGCGGATCATGGCATAGGGCGGTGGAGGCTGTGACGTTGGCGAAGAAAGCGGGTTTGCGCGTTCTGATCTCATATACCTTAACCCATGCCAATATCAGATCGGATGATTTTATTGAGATGATAAAGTTTTCCAGGAGATTGGGCGCCGTATTATCATTGAATCTGGCCGTGCCTGCGGGAAAGTGGAAGGGCAATCGCGATCTTTTGCTTAACGGTGATGATAGGATATTGTTGAATGATCTGCTGCGGAAGAACCCGCATCTAAGAACGGATTTTGAGTCTAATTGGCGAGTCCGGGGATGCCCGGCTTTTAAGGAGAAATGTTATCTGTCCCCGTACGGCGACGTTTTACCCTGCCCGTTCATTCATATTTCATTCGGGAATATCCGGTCAAAATCATTATCTTTGATCCGCGCGGCCGCGCTTGGCCACATGTATTTTCAAAAATACCACCCGGTGTGCATTGCGGCTGAAGATAAGTATTTCATTGAACACGCCGGCTGTTATGGTATAGACAGTGAGTTGCTGCCGATCAGTGCCGCGGACTCCGAGCTGTTTAATCAACCGGGGGTATAAGTTGAGTGAATCCCATATAGATTTCTACAGGCGTTGGCGCAGGCTTGCCCGGCCTTATTTTGTCTGGCAGTTCGCCCAGTTCAAGCCGTTCATTGGATCGCGCGTAGCGGATCTCGGCTGCGGCTTGGGTAATTTTACGGATTTGATGGTTGATAAAGGTTTATATCTTGGTCTGGACTCGGATGCGGAAGTGATCCGTGAGATGCAAGCGGAGTATAAACACAGGGCTAATGTGGAATTTATTGAGTCCAACATAACAAGCGCGGAAACCTTTAGCTTGCTGGCTGAGAAGAAAGTCAATACCATATTTTGCTCGAATATCCTTGAACATATCGAAGATGACGCCCGCGCTTTACATAACATGGTTTCGGTTTTGCCGGCCGGCGGAACTCTGTGCCTGCTGGTGCCCGCTATTCAGCAGAATTTCGGAAGCCTGGATTTATTAGACGGGCACTTTCGCAGGTATACTAAGTCAATGATAATGCGCAGGGTGTCCGATTTGGCGGTTTCAGTCGAAAAAATATATTACTTCAATTTTATAGGCTCATTCGCGTGGTTTTTAAAAGGGCGCGTTTTACGCCAGAAGGTCCACTATAACGAGAATTATGTTCTTATGAATTTATTAATACCGTTCGTGTCCCGCATAGAGAGGGCTATATATCCTTTTGTGGGTTTGTCCCTTATCGCGGTTTTAAGGAAAAAATGAAATGATTTTCGATCTGAAACGTATAAGCAGGGATTGGAAGCCGTATGTGTTCCTTGCTTTATTGTCATTGCTCGCCCACGTTTTGCTATTCATCAAAACAGGGGCGAATGTTTCTACTGATTTTCTTGTTCGATACGATCCCATCGCCAGACAGATTTATGGCTGGATCACGGGTTTATCGGATGTGTCTCCGGCGCTATCCGGATACCAGATATTTCACGCCGGTTACGTTTTTCTGGTCTGTTTTATATATCTTTTATTCGGACCAGGGAATTTGGCCGCTCTTATATTTTTTCAGGTTCTGATATCGTTCGTATCTTTTGTTCTGGTGTATCATATCATGGCGGCCCATTTTTATTCCCGGACATGCGCTGTTTTTTTTACTGGTCTCTCGATAGTCTTTTTTGACAATATCCAATGGGCCACCATGGCTGTTCCGGATTCTGTTTTCAGGGTTTTATTTATTGCGTCATATTATATTTTGATTGAGTTGTATTTTCACAGGATGTTCAGGACATATCTTATTTTATTGCCTGTTTTGTCCGTCCTGCTTATTGTTACCAGGATTGACGCTCTTTTTTTGCTTGTTCCTTTGTACTGGTTTGCCTTCAAAATATTAGCCGGGCTGCGTACCAATATCCGGATATTATCATTGCTGGGAGTTCTTTCCGCGGTTTTTGCGGTGATCAAAGTTGCGGGCAAAG
>JBAYMQ010000210.1:0-2898 GCA_041663465.1 Candidatus Omnitrophota bacterium
ATTGAGATATCGGTATTGTCGCCTTTAGAGCGTGTTGAATCGGCCGATAAGATCGAGATGGGTTTGCACGGGGTGCTTGTGCGCAGGGGTTTCAGCAGCGGCGTGTTCCTGCCTCAGGTGGCAACTGAAACAGGGTGGAACAAGGAACAATTCCTGTCGTATTTGTGCAGCCAGAAAGCCGGTCTGCCCGCGGACGCGTGGAAGGATAAGAATACCGAACTCTACGTTTTTACGGCCGACGTTTTTAAATAAAGGACCAACCAATGCCAATTGCGGTTAGTTTGTTCATTACCGGAATACTTTTCGGAGCGGGGCCCTGTTTGGTCAGTTGCGGCCCCGTTCTCATGTCGTATATCTGCGGCACGGGTAAGACTGTGCGTGAAAGCCTGGGGGTGTACTCGCTTTTTTCAGTTTCACGTATAACGGTGTACATTGTTTTAAGTTTGTGCGTTTTTTTTGCCGGCCGCAGCGGCCTGGAATTTTTTATCGAAGGCTACGGGAATTACGTATATATTCTGGCGGGTTTCTTCTTGACGCTGATCGGCGTGTATTTTGTCCTGGGACAACGGATGGAGATCAAGCCGTTCAACCTTATTTACCGTTATATTGTTAAGGGGGATACAAAGAACGTGATTGTTTTGGGCGTCGCTTACGGCCTTTTGCCGTGCGCTCCTTTTCTGGGCGTTTTATCATATGTAGGCCTTGTATCCGGGAATTGGGCGCAGAACGTGATCTATGCCGTATCGTTCGGAGCGGGCACGTTCGTTTCCCCTTTAGCGGTCATATCTCTGGCGGCGGGGGCCGTTCCCGGGTTCTTGAGGGACAGGAAAGGGATTATTCCTAAGATCGTGCGTGTTTGTTGCGGGGCCATCGCGCTTTATATGGGCGCTCAACTTGTGCGGAGGGCTTTTTAATGAACAGGTTTTATTGTTCAAGTTCGGATGTGGCAGCCGGCAGCATAACCATCAGTGATAAAGAGCAGGTCCATCATATTAAGGATGTGATCAGGCTTAAAGAAGGGGAACGGGTTTTTGTTTTTGACGACAAAGCGAATGAGTTCGATTGCGTAATCGGAAAGATATCATTAGCGCGCGTTGAATTTATCATCCGGAAAAAGATCAGCGCCGGTGTTTCTTCCCGCCCGATGATCGCTATTGCCTGCGCCATTCCAAAACATTCAAAAATAGACGATATTATTGATACACTGGCGCAGTTGGGCGTGGATAGGATCATTCCGCTGATGACAGAGCGTGTTATTGTCAGGCTCGATGAAGGGAAAAAGTCAGCGAGGCTCGGCCGCTGGCAGAAGATCGCGCTTGCGGCGAGCAAGCAAAGCCAAAGGAATACCGTGCCTGTTGTCGATGAAGTCACCGACGTGGCGGGTCTTCTTTTAAAGTCCCGGGATTATGATCTGAAATTGATCCCGACTTTGCCGGGTGAACGCGCGACGCTGAAGGATGTTCTGGGCGGCGGGGCGCCGAAAAAGATCATGGTCCTCATCGGGCCTGAAGGGGATTTTACGCCTGAAGAAACTGTCAGGGCGCGGAACGCGAGTTTTATTCCCGTGTCTTTCGGGGATTTTGTTTTCCGGGTTGAAACGGCCTGTGTGTACATTGCCAGCATATTGAACTATGAATTTAAATGATCCTGAGGGTTCCGCCCCGAAAAAGGCGGCGGGCCGTTTTTTTAAAATATTCACATTGGGTTGTAAAGTAAATCAATACGACACGCAGGCCATCCGCGAACGTCTTCTTGAAGCAGGGTGGCGTGAGGCGGCCGGGCGGCGGAAGGCGGACACGTACATAGTCAATACCTGCACGGTGACGCAGAAAGCCGACCGGGATTCGCTATATTACATTCACCGTTGTACCCGGGAGAATAAGCGCGCCCGGATCGTTGTCACGGGATGCATGTCGGAAACGGGGGACAGGCAGCTTAAAGAACAACCCGGCGTTGTTCTCGTGGTCAAGAACAGGGATAAGCCGGCGTTGGTATCCCGTATCCTAAAGGATTGTGATGCGGCGCCTGCCCGGGGCATATCATTTTTTGAAGGCCACACGCGCGCTTTTTTGAAGATACAGGACGGCTGTAATAATTTTTGCAGCTATTGCAAAGTGCCCTTAGTGCGCGGTGTATCCCGCAGCAAACAGCCCGAACGGATACTTGAAGAGGCGCGTCAACTTGTTGACAACGGTTATCGTGAGATCGTGCTGACGGGTATCTGCCTTGGTTCCTACGGTTCTGATCTGAAGCCCGCGCGTTCACTGGTTTCTGTTATTGATGATCTTGAGAAGATGGAAGGCATTTGGCGCATCCGCATGAGTTCTATCGAAGCCAAAGAGGTAAGCGAAGGCCTGATAGAAAGAATGTCCAGATCAAAGAAACTTTGCCCTCATATCCATATCCCTATCCAGAGCGGAGATAACGACATCTTACGTTCCATGCGCCGGAAGTACACTACGCAGGATTATATCAGGCTTGTCGCGAAACTTAAACGGGCGTGTCCCGGCGTTGCCTTAACTACAGATGTTCTGATCGGGTTCCCGGGTGAGCAGGAGCTGCATTTTCGTAATACCATGGATCTTGTTGAGAAGATCGTTCCGCTGCGCACACATATCTTTCCTTTCAGCCCGCGGCTGGGCACCCGGGCGTATGATTTGAAGGGGCGGCCGCCCGTTGATGTGGTCAAGAACCGTTTCGACAGGATACAGCGTGTTGCAGCCGCTTGCACCGCGAGCTATCAAAAACGGTTCTTGTCCAGGGTAATGCCCGTGCTTATCGAGTCGCGCGTAAAAGGGAGAACCGATACATGGGAAGGGTATACGGAAAATTATTTGAAAGTTATGTGCGTTTCCTCGCGCGCTTCGCGAAACAGGCTTATTCCGCTGCGTTTAAAGA
>JBAYMQ010000211.1:0-2894 GCA_041663465.1 Candidatus Omnitrophota bacterium
ATTTCCCGCCCCAAAGAACGTTTGTCCTGGGGTATCCCGCTGCCGTTCAGCCCCGATCACGTTACCTACGTATGGTTCGACGCGCTTATCAATTATATCAGCGCGGTCGGAGATTTCGACGAAAAAGGCGTTTACAAATCTCAGTGGTGGCCCGCCCGGGTGCAGTTGATGGCTAAAGACATCCTTCGCCAGCACGCGATCTACTGGCCTATCATGCTCAAGGCCCTGGATATCGAGCCGCCTCAAAGCCTGGTGGTCCACGGATGGTGGCTGATGGGTGATGTCAAAATGTCAAAATCCCTCGGTAATGTGGTCGCGCCGCTGGATATGTCCGTGAAATACGGGATAGATGTGTTCCGGTATTTCCTTGTGCGGGAGGTGCCGTTCGGGCTAGACGGAAATTTTTCCGAGGAGTCCATTATCAAACGTTTCAACGGCGATCTCGCCAACGACCTGGGGAATCTCGTGTACCGCACGCTGACTATGGTGGAGAAGTATTACGCGGGCGCGGTGCCGGATGTGGATATACGGGCGTATGCTTTCGACGCGCCCGGCAAAGCTGTTGTGGCGAAGATATTCGCCGTAGAGGGTGAAGTGTCGGCGGCAATGAGCGTTTCTTCGGATTGTAATTTTTCAGCCGCGCTGGAGCGGATCTGGGAATTAATAGCCATGGCGAATAAATATGTCGAAGAGACAAAGCCGTGGAACCTGGCCAAAGAAGAAAAAACCGAAGAGCTTAAGGCTTTTATCAGGCTGCTCGTCGAGGTTATAAGAAAAACTGGATCGCTTTTGCTCCCCATTATGCCGTCCACGGGCGGTTCTATTCAGGAACAACTGGGAGGCCCGGTTGTCCATAAAGGCTTGCCGCTGTTCCCCCGGATAGAAACAAAAGAAAGCAAACGTAAAGAAAAGAAATAGCGTATGTCTTTGCCTCCGGATGTAGAGTTAATAGATACGCACGCTCACATAGATTACGACGATTACGCGTCTGATCGCGATGACGTTATCAACCGGGCCCGGGAACAGGGGGTCCGGTATATCATTGATGTCGGCGCCACGCTGCAGGGTTCTCGTAACGCGGTCGCGCTGGCGCGCCGGTATCCGGATGTATACGCGGTGGTCGGATGCCATCCGCATGACGCGCAGGAGTTTGGCGATGCCGACATTGCGCAGATCGGGGCCTTGGCAAAAGAACCCAAAGTGGTCGCGATCGGCGAGATAGGCCTTGATTATTACCGCAACCTTTCCCCGCAGGACCGGCAGCAAAGTTTATTTATTTCATTTATCCGCCTTGCCCGTGAATTGAATCTACCCGTTGTGATCCATACCAGGCACGCTTTTGAGGATACGCTGCGTATCGTCAGAGAAGAGAAACTGTCGCGGGCGATCGTGCATTGTTTTTCCGGGGATGAGCAATTTATGCGCGACTGCCTTGATCTCGGGTTTTATATTTCATTTACGTGTAATATTACCTATAAGAAGTCTCAGGGCCTGCGCGATCTTATCAAAACCGTGCCCCTTGACCGGTTTTGTCTTGAGACCGACGCGCCGTATTTGTCTCCCGAGGGATACCGCGGTAAGCGCAACGAACCGTCGTTTGTGAATTTATTGGCGCATACCGTAGCCGGGATCAGAGGGATCGCGTTTGAAGACGTGTGCCGTATAACGACTGACAACGCGAAAAGATTTTTTGCTTTAAATGTCTAAACACGCTTTTTTACCTGAGCTGCGCAAAGAACTCGACGACGCGATCACCTATGGCACGCAGAGGAAGTCTTTGACGCTCGCCCGGCGCGGGTTGCGTCTGGCCCTGGCTGCTAAGCAGCCCGGGGAGATAGAATATTTCAAGGCGCAGCTTCAGATCATAAAGAAGGATTTCGCGGCGGCGATAGATCATCTTGACAGGGCGATAGAGTTGAATCCCTGTGACGGCGCCGCTTACAACGACCGGGCGTTATGCATGATCGAACTGGGCATCATAGACGGATCTATGCCTTTTTTTGACCGCGGTATAGCGGTCGAGCCGGATTACGCCACGATCCACCATAACAAAGGCTGGCTTCTTAATAATACCGGCAGGCATACCGAGGCCATATGTTGTTTTCGCAAAGCGCTGGAACTTGAGCCTGACCGCGCCGTGACCTATGATAATCTGGCTGACGCGCAGTTGAACCTCGGAGACCGGAAGGGCGCGCTTGTTTCATACCGGAAGGTCCTGGCGCTGTTGAAGCCGGGAGAATGCCGGAGCATCAGGAAACAGATCCGCATATGCATAGAAGGCCTTGAGGGGGGTACGAAATGACGATAAAGACGATAGAGTGGGTTAACGGCGCTATTAAGATCATAGATCAGACGCGTCTGCCCGCGGAATTACGTTATCTGAATATCAGGAAACTGAAGGATCTTTGGCAAGCCATCAAGACGCTGCAGGTCAGGGGCGCTCCGGCTCTCGGGGCCGCGGCCGGCTTGGGCGTTTATCTGGGCGTCAAGGATTGCGGCGCCCGGAATTACGATGAATTGGCCCCGCTGCTCGGCAGGGTCACCCGGTATCTCGCGTCGTCGCGCCCGACCGCCAGGAATCTTTTCTGGGGTCTTGAGAGGATGTCTGAGGTCGCGGTTAATAATCGTGACAAAAGCGTTCCCTGGATCAAAAAGATCCTTTTTGACGAGGCTATGCGGATCATTGAAGAGGACCGCCGGACATGCCGCAAGATCGGCGAATACGGTTCAGCTTTGATCAAAAATGGGGATACGGTGTTGACGGTTTGTAACGCCGGCATCCTCGCCACAATAGATTATGGCACGGCTCTGGGCGTTTTATACCGCGCGCGGGAAAAGCGCAAACGGTTCAAGGTTTTCGCCTGCGAAACGCGGCCGTTATTGCAGGGCGCGCG
>JBAYMQ010000212.1:0-2888 GCA_041663465.1 Candidatus Omnitrophota bacterium
CAAAATTCAATACCTGCTTTGATCCGTGGCGGCATAAACCTCCTGATTGGGTATGATTTTCACATAAATAAAATAGTTTGTCAAGAATTTTTATAACCCACGCATGGTAATGAGTTTAATAAGATTATTTTTTTACCAATTCCGCGTTTTTATGATAAAATAATGCGGTATTATAAAAATAAAAGAGCTAATGAAAACCGCGGCAGCCATCAATCTCGAAGGCATCATACAGGGAGTCGGGTTCAGGCCTTTTGTACACCGGCTCGCCGATCGTTTTCGCCTGTCAGGTTTTGTATTGAACACGTCCGCCGGAGTCATGATACACGCCGAATCGGACCGCGAAACGATCGGCCTCTTCCTGAAAGCTCTGACGCGCGAACTGCCGCCCCTGGCGCGCATAACAAAACAACGCGTCAGGTTCATCAGGCCTCTCGGGCTTTCAGGGTTCTCCATTAAGATCAGCGAAAGATCGGACAAACGCTCCGCCCTGGTGTCCCCGGATATAGGGATATGCGACGAGTGCCTGGCCGAACTCAAGGATCCGCGCAACCGCAGGTACGCGTACCCGTTCATCAACTGCACGAACTGCGGCCCCCGTTTCTCCATTATACAAAACATCCCGTATGACCGCCCGCTGACCACCATGAAGGCTTTCAATATGTGCGTGGATTGCGCGACCGAATATACGGATATTCGCGACCGGCGCTACCACGCGCAGCCCAATGCCTGTTCTGTATGCGGGCCGCAGGCGGCTTTTATTAAAAACGGCAAAACGACGGGCTGCGGGCAGGACGCCGTTGCCGAGGCGATCCGACATCTTCGCGCGGGATCCATCATCGCGGTCAAAGGGCTGGGAGGGTTCCACATCGCCTGCGACGCGCACAATATTGAGACAATCCGGAGGCTGCGAACCCTTAAAAAACGGCCTTCAAAACCATTCGCCCTCATGGTGCCCGACATCAAAACGGCGCGCGCGATCGCCGAAATATCCGAACCGGAAGAAAACCTGCTGAGGTCTCCGGAGCGGCCGATCGTCCTTTTACGCAAAAAAAATGATCACGCCCTCTGGCAGGAACTATGCCCCGACAATAATTATCTGGGGATCATGCTCTGCTACACGCCGCTCCATCACATGCTGTTCAGCCGCGCGTTCTCCGACGGCGCGCCCCTCGCGTGCCTGGTCATGTCCAGCGCCAACATCGCGGACGATCCCATTGAGATAGAAAACGCCCAGGCGATCAGGAACCTGTCCGGGATCTGCGAAGCCTTCCTCACGCATAACCGCGATATCTGGAACCGCGTCGACGATTCCATAGCGCAGATCATCGACGGAAAACCGGTCGCGCTGCGCCGCAGCAGAGGCTACGCGCCGTTCCCGTTCTTTTTGAAAAAAAAGATGGAACCGACGCTTGCCTGCGGGGCGGAACTAAAAAACACATTCTGCCTGGCAAAAGACGGACGCGCTTTTTTAAGCCCCTACATCGGGGATCTCAAAACCTACGCGACATACCAGTTCTACCGCGAGGCGGTCACCCGGCTTAAAAAACTTTTTTGCGTTAAGCCGGCGCTGATAGCCCACGATCTTCATCCAGACTATCTTTCCACCCATTACGCGCTTGCCGTTAAAGCGAAGAACAGGACGGCCACGCTGGTCGGGGTACAGCATCATCACGCGCATTGCGCGAGCGTCATCGCGGAGCACGGGCTGAAGGGAAAGGTCATTGGCGTTTGTTTCGACGGCGTGGGATACGGCAGCGACGGTAAAATATGGGGAGGGGAATTCTTCCACGGCTCCCTCAGCAACATCAAGCGGTACGGCCATTTCGAATACGTGCCTATGCCCGGAGGGGACAAAGCGACCAAGGAACCGCTGCGCATGGCTATCAGCTATCTCTATCAGGCGTTCGGAGAAAACATATACCGCCTCGACATCGGGTTTATCAACAAATTCCAGAGCAAACTATCGGACTTTATCACCGTCGCCAAACTTCATCCCGTCCTTACATCGAGCGCGGGCAGGCTTTTCGACGCAATCAGTGCAATCCTCGGGATCTGTGATATAATAACCTACGAAGCCCAGGCCGCGGTCAAGCTGCAGATGTTCGCCGAGCGGTCGGAAACTAAAAAAGCGTATCATTTCACGATCCGAGAGGAAAACAACATGCTCGTTATCGGCAGCCGGCGGGCTTTGGAACAGATCGTCTCCGACCTGCGCGGGTACGTGTCGCGCGAGGATATCGCGCGCGGATTTCACAACGGCCTGGCCGACGTTACGGCGCGCATGTGCGCCGCGATACGAAAAAAAACAAGCACGGGCGCGGTCTGCCTTTCGGGCGGCGTATTCCAAAACAAATTGCTGCTCGAACTGACCGCGCGGCGTTTGCGCAAAGCCAAATTCACGGTTTATTATAATGAAGTGCTGCCGGCAAATGACGGCGCGATCGCGCTCGGACAAACAGCGATCGCAAACGCGAAACGGTAAAACCTATGTGCCTTGCTATCCCGGTTAAAATAACGAAACTTGACGGAACGCGCGCTGAAGTGGATATGGGCGGCGTCAAACGCGACGCGGACGTGCGATTCGTGGATCCCGTCAAAGTGGGCGATTTCGTATTGATCCACGCGGGATTCGCCATTGAAAAGATCGACGAAAAACAAGCCCGCGAAACGCTCGAATTGCTCAAGGACATATATTACGACCAATGAAGTACATCAACGAATTCCGCGATAAAGAGATCGTTAAAGGGCTTGTCCGCGACATCGACCGGTCCGCGCGGGAGCGGATAAACCTCATGGAGATCTGCGGGACGCACACAATGGCGATATTCCGTTCCGGGATCAAACAGGTCCTTCCCCCTTCCATAAATCTTATTTCAGGGCCGGGATGC
>JBAYMQ010000213.1:0-2887 GCA_041663465.1 Candidatus Omnitrophota bacterium
AGCCCTATATGAGGCAATATCTGCAGCCCCAGGCGGAATTGATTTTGTATGGGAAGCCCGAGTATTATGCCGGGCGGTTGCAGATGTCGAACCCTGAATTCGAGCCGGTTTCAGACGCGGCGCGGGATGAATCTCTTAATATCGGCCGTATAGTGCCGGTTTATTCGGTGCCGTCAGGGATGGGGCAGCGCAGTTTTAGAAAGCTTATGAAACTGGCGCTTGATACCTATTCGGGCCGGATAGAGGATTTTCTTCCTCAAGACGTTCGTACAGGCAATGATTTGTGCGATTTGACGCAAAGTATTACGAATATCCATTTCCCCGGGAACGGGGAATTGCAGCGGGCGGCATATTTGCGTCTGGCGTTCGAAGAATTCTTTTTGTTTCAGGTGCCGCTCATGATAAGAAAATCGCGTCAAGAGTATCTTCCGGGGATCAGCCATAAGACATCGGGCCCTATAGTAGACGCTTTTATCAAAGGGCTCCCGTTCGATCTGACCGAAAGCCAGCGGCAGGTCATTTCCGAGATAGGGGTTGATATGGCCGCCAATCAGGCAATGCGCCGGCTTTTGCAGGGGGATGTCGGATCGGGAAAAACCGTCGTAGCGACCATTGCCGCCCTGATGGCCGTACAGGGGTCATATCAGGCTGCGTTCATGGTGCCTACGGAGATCCTTGCCAGGCAGCACTATGACAAGATAGTGTCTCAGATCAAATGCGGCGTTGCTCCGGCAAATGATGTTCGCGCGGAGCTTTTGACCGGAAGTACGCGCGCGAATGATAAGAAACGCATTATTTCTTCTATTGCCCGGGGAGGCGTGGATATTGTTATCGGCACGCACGCGTTGCTTGAAGAGGAAGTGCGATTCAAGGATCTCGGCCTGGTCGTTATTGATGAGCAGCATCGCTTCGGGGTCGGCCAGCGGGCATTGCTGCCCAAAAAAGGGAAGAATCCCGATGTTCTTATTATGACAGCTACGCCTATACCCAGGACCCTCGCGATCACTATATACGGCGATCTCGATATCTCGGCTATCAGGGCTTTGCCTCCGGGCCGCAAGCCGGTCGCAACGCAGTGGATCACGGAGGGAAAAAGGGGCTGGCTGTACGATCTGATACGGCAACAGGCTCACTCGGGCAGGCAGGTGTACGTGGTGTATCCGCTTATTGAAGAGTCTTTCGCCATGGACCTTTTGAGCGCGGAGCGGATGTACGCGGAATTCAAGGATAAGACTTTCCGGGATTTGCGCGTCGGCCTGGTGCATGGAAAGCTTCCGCAAACCGAGCAGAACAGGATCATGGGCGAGTTCAAATCCGGAGAGATACAGGTCCTGATAGCCACGACCGTGCTGGAAGTCGGTATCGATGTAGCCAACGCGACGGTTATGGTTATCGAACACGCCGACCGTTTCGGCCTGGCGCAGCTGCATCAACTGCGCGGAAGGATCGGCAGAGGCGCGTTCGCGTCGACTTGTATCCTTGTTTCGGACAGCCGTACCGATGAAGCAAAGGCCCGTCTTGAAGCGATGGTCGCTTCAAGCGACGGGTTCGTAATTGCCGAAGAGGATCTGAAGCTCAGGGGGCCGGGAGAATATTTCGGCAGCCGCCAGCACGGCCTTACCGGCCTTCGCATAGGAAATCCTTTGACACAGATGCATCTGCTGCAGAAAGCGCGTAAAGAAGCGATGCGGATCGTTACCGCCGATCCGCATTTGCGGGCGCTCACCAATCAGGCGCTGAAGCGGCGGTTGGTGCAGAGGTTCCCCGAATACGAGAAACTTATGGTGGTAGGATAAGTATGCATATTATAACGGGCACATATAAAGGAGCGCAATTGAAAGCCCCTTCGGGCATCAGACCGTCCGAAGACCGCGTGCGCAAAGCGCTATTCGATATTCTCGGAGACATGTCCGGGCTGTCTTTCCTGGAGTTGTTTGCCGGTTCCGGCAGCGTGGGATTGGAGGCGCTTTCCCAGGGGGCGAAAAACGTGGTTTTTATCGAAAAAGACCGCGCGGGTATACACGCCATCAACGGCAATATCGCCGTATTAAAACGCGGCACAGGGGTCGAGGGTATAGAGATTTATCAGGACGATGCCATGGATGCCGTTGCTAAGCTGTCTAAAAGATCCAGAATATTTGACGTTATTTTCGCGGATCCGCCGTATTATAAAGGGTTATCAGAAAAAATCTTGCAAAGCCTTGATGAATATGATATATTAAATCGTCTTTCAGGTTTTCTGATCATACAACATTTTAAAAAGGATCCCTTGCCCGCGAAGCAAGGGAACTTGGTTTTATTCAAGCAGGCCAAGTACGGCGATACTCTACTTTCATTCTATAATCATCCATGAGCACGAGAGCGTTATATCCTGGAACTTTTGATCCGTGTACGTACGGCCATCTTGATATAATAAAGCGGGCGCGGGAGGTTTTTTCCACGGTTATCGTAGGCGTGGCCCATAATCCGCAGAAGAAACCGCTTTTTTCCGTTGAAGAACGGGTCGCGCTGCTCAAACGCGCCACCAAAGGCATGTCCGGTGTGTATGTGACTGATTTTGACGGACTGGTGGTCAAATTCGCCCGGAAAAAAAAGACTAATGTCATCGTCCGGGGTGTCCGGATGCTGTCAGATTATGAATATGAGTTCCAGATGGCTTTGACGAACAGAAAACTGGCGCCGGATATTGAAACCATATTTTTTATGCCTCAGGAAACTTTCAGTTATATATCGTCAAAATTGTTGAAGGAAGGCGCGAGTCTGGGCGCGGGCCTGTCGCCGTTTGTGCCTGATTTTATAGGAAGAGCGCTTAAGAAAAAGATAGGCTATGAAGGTTCAGGTTGATCAGATACGGCCCGAAGGGCTGACGATCGAAGGGTTGGTTGAT
>JBAYMQ010000214.1:0-2855 GCA_041663465.1 Candidatus Omnitrophota bacterium
AATATAGTTCTCGCGTCTGATGCCGCGAAGCTTGACCTCGACCCGTCCCGCATGCACGCGCGTTTTCTTGAGAGAGGGGTGCAGGATCCTTTATTGAGCCTGGGATATTTGAAGCTGAGGCTTGATGACCAGTGGATAGAGTGGTTCGGCCGATCCACGTCAGGCGCTACCCGGATGGTAAACAGCGACGCTAAACCCGCGGCGGTTTATCAGGCATTGATCTTGTGGAACAAGCAATTTTCCGGCGCGACCACGGAAGTGCTGCGGTTTTTTGCGCGTATCCGTTTGTGGATGGTCCTGTTGGCTGCGGCCGCCGGAGCTCTCGCGTTATTTCTCGCCGGGCGCAAGCGCCCGCGCCTCGCGCCGCGGATGGCGGTATTGTATTCCATTTCTTCGACCGGTTTCTTCGGCATGGCCATGAACCTGGCGTTGATCTTCAGTTTTCAGGCGCAATATGGATATGTGTACCGTATGATAGGCGCGTTGACAGCCGTGTTCATGGCGGGCGTCGCGGGGGGAAGCGTTGTAATGAGATTTGCTTCGCGGCGTTATAAAAAAGGCTGGGCCGCTTTTTTCGCCAATGAAGCGGCGATCGTTGTATTCATTGTAATCGCTTTTGTTTGTATTAATTTTTTCGGGCGCGGCGCAAATTCCACATATCTTTATATGATCCTGTGCTTTATTACCGGGGGATTATTGGGTTCTGAATTCCCGCTCGCCGTCCGCTTGTACGGGGAAAATGACGCGCGCGCTATCCGGTCAACGGGCGTTGTATTCGGGGCGGATCTCGTCGGAGGCGTTGCCGCGTCGGTCACCGCGGGCGTTATTTTATTGCCCCTCTTAGGGGTCGGGCAACTGCTGATCTTTCTCGGGTTTATTAAGGTGTTTGCGGCCGTCAATATTTGTTTGATAAAAAAGATGAAATAATGTTTGACAAAAAATAGTTTATAGTGTATATTTATAACCTCTGCCAAAACTACCTGAACCAATCGTCGTGATATCAGTAAAAGGCTAAGAGAAAAAACAACCAGACGAGCACGTCTTGGGTGTTATTTTATACTCTCGGCCCGGAGAGGCGCGAAGTTTATCGCGCTGAAGTAGCTCAGTTGGTAGAGCACGTCCTTGGTAAGGACGGGGTCACGAGTTCAATTCTCGTCTTCAGCTTAAATTTTTTAACAAAGAAGCAGAACGACAAAAACAAGAAAATAAATGCGCGAAATAATATCCCTCGAATGTACGGTATGCAAGCATAGAAACTATACGACGACAAAAAATAAAAAGCAGCATCCTGATAAGATCGAAACTAAGAAGTACTGCAGGTTCTGTCGCAAGCATACGGTGCATAAGGAAATTAAATAGTAGTATCCCTACAGGCGGATTTTGTCGACATATTTCTAGGGGCGTCCGTTAATGGTAAACGGCGAGACTCCAAATCCCGTCCTGGGGGTTCAAGTCCCTCCGCCCCTGATAGATACATGGTGAGGCAAAGTGAAGGTGTGTCCATGATCAAAAAGATCAACACGTTTCTGACGGAAGTGCGAGGGGAATTGACGAAGGTCTCGTGGTCGACACGGGAAGAGTTAATGGGATCTACCGCGGTTGTACTGGTGTTCACCGCTTTAATGACTGTTTTTATAGGAGTTATGGATTTTCTGCTGTCGTTCGGGCTGAAGATCGTATTTAAATAATTACATGAAAAATTGGTTCGTCGTTCATACGCAGACAGGCTTCGAGAACAAAGTTAAGACGATACTTGAAACTCGGATAGCCGCGACCGGCTTGGCTGAAGAAATATCCCGGATCATCATTCCTACCGAGCAGATATCGGAAGTCAGGTCGGGTAAAAAAAGAGTATCTGAACGGCATTATTTCCCCGGATATATACTGGTGGAGATGGAAATGGCGGATAATACCTACTCCCTGGTAAAAGCAATACCCGGAGTTACAGGTTTCATCGGTTCAGGAAAAAAGCCCACCCCATTGCCTCCAGGCGAAGTCGAAAATATACTCAAACGAACAGAAGAAACAAAACTTAAACCAAGTCCTAAGGTCATATTCGAAAAAGGTGAATCTATCAGGGTCAAGGAGGGGCCGTTCATGAATTTTAACGGTCTCATCGACGACGTATACCCTGAAAAAGGCAAGGTCAAGGTTAACATTTCAATATTCGGCAGATCAACGCCCGTTGAATTGGAATATTGGCAAGTAGAAAAGGTATAAAACTATGGCTAAGAAAATCACGGCGCAAATAAAGCTTCACGTTTCCGCAGGGCAGGCAAATCCGGCGCCTCCAGTAGGCCCGGCGTTAGGACAGCACGGCGTTAACATTATGATGTTCTGCAAGCAGTTCAATGATCAGACCAAGAGCAGGGAAGGTTTGACCCTGCCGGTCGTTATTTCCGTGTATGAAGACAGGACCTTTTCCTTTATTATAAAGAGCCCGCCGACTTCGGTCTTGTTGAAACGGGCCGCAAATCTTGCCAAGGCCTCGGGCGCGAGCGGCAAAGAAGTCATCGGCAAAGTAACCATGAAGCAGGTTGAGGAGATCGCTAAACAAAAGGCGAAAGATCTCAACACCGCAGACATGTCTCAGGCAGTGAAATCCATCAAGGGCACGTGCCGGAGTATGGGAATCCAGGTAGAGGGATAGAAATCATGAAAAAACGAAGCAAGCGATATGTTGAGTCGGCAAAAAACGCAACGCCTGATAAGGTTTATACGTTAAAGGAAGCGATAGCCCACCTGAAGTCGATGAAAATGCCCAAATTCGACCAATCTATGGATGTGCATTTTTCGCTTAATGTCGATCCTAAAAAAGCCGAGCAGATGGTGCGCGGTACGGTTGTTTTGCCGCA
>JBAYMQ010000215.1:0-2849 GCA_041663465.1 Candidatus Omnitrophota bacterium
CTCAAAGCCGGCGACAGGATACTTAGCCTTGGCGGACACAAGCTCGATTTTATAGGCGACAGGAACAAAATGCTTGAGATCGCCGAAGGCCCGTATCCCGGGTTTGATAAAGCGAATGTGTTCTTTGACTCTAAAGACGGCGGCAAACGCAATGCGCGGCCTATCGCGATGGACGATCTGTCGGACGAAGCGCTGCAAGCGGAAGACAGGTTTATGTCCGCCGTTGTTGTTGTGATCCTCGCTTACAGCGCCTTGATAGCGGCTTCGGTGTACATCTTCGGATATCCGGCGGTGATCGCGGGTTTTGTATTTATATTTGTATTGATGAGCGATACAGGGTTTAGCGAGGAACTGAGGTATGCTCCCGCCGCGGCCATCATCAGTTTTATAGATAGAAGTCGCGCGGTGAAGAAAAATCGTAATGGGCGGGCTCCGGATCCATCTACCGTGGCTGGTGAAGATTTGGAGTCTGCCCGTAATAAAAAAGACGGCGGATCGTTTTATGACCCGGCAGATTTCAGGGTAACGCCTTATGAAGGATATTTCAGGCTGGAATCCCGCAGAGGCGGATATACTTTCGGGGAAGCGATATTGGATTGGTGGAATAGGGATGTGACGATCTCTTATTTCTGGGTTTATCCTATCCGGCACGGCCTTGGCACCATATTCTATCGTATGCTTGAGCGGGATATGCGCCAGGAAGGCTATTTTACCAGGGTTATTGTTGAGCCTCGCAGGAGCGAGGAGACCCTCGATATCAGGCAAGAAGTAGTGATGTTCTGGCAATCTCTGGGTTTCGCGGGCAACAGCGTCCTGGTTAAGCAGCTTCAGGACGGCGGCAAAAAGGCCGCGGCTGATTTCATGAATGAACATGGTTACGCCTATAATTTCTGGGAGATCGCGCGTATCGGAGGCAGGATTTCTGATGGCGCTATCCTTATTCATGTAGATTCGCATGATGATCTTCGCGTGCCCGAAACTATGTTCAGCCGGCCTCAGACTATCGCCGATACCCTATCCGTGCATTACGGTATCGAGGAATTCATCGCCCCCGCCGTATCGCTCGGCCTGGTCTCTGAGATATGGATGGTTATGCCCGGTTTTACCAAGGTCAGCGACAGCCTCAGGGAAACCGTTTTTAACGGCGTCCAAGTCCGGCACGTATATCCGGATGAACTCCCTGATTTTTCCTCCGAAACCAGGGACATTATTCTTGATATAGACGAGGATTATTTCTTCCTTAATCAGAGAGAAACCGCCGATTGGCCGTCCAGCGCGTTGATGATGTTCGATGGTTTGCCCCGCAGGATCAGCTTCGGCGGAGCCGGCATGCATGTCGCCAAAGAGCTCCTTCAGGAAGAATTGCAGAATACGATTGACGTCTTTGTTTTAACCCTGAAAGAAAAGAATATTGTCCCGGCGGTCGTAACGATAGCGGCAAGCGCCGGGGATTACACGCCCGCCGCCTACGCGCCATTTATTACCGCCGGCCTTAAAACGTCATTAACGGCGCAGGGCATTATAGAAGCGGTCGCGCCGTACGATAAAGCTGTTCCTCTCGCCCAATTTGAAAGCGCTTTAATATCCGCGTGGGACGATCGGTACAGCGACGGCAAAGCGTTCAACTACGCGGTCGGCGACAGCCTCTCCCGGGAGGAAGGTCCGTATACCGTAACATGGAATCCTGGTCGCGCGCGGTATAACGCCAATGTCAGGAAAGAAAAGGGCGCGGCGTACGGCGATCATAGGACCGTATACCAGCCTTTTGACGGGAGTAAGTTCAATTTCAATACCGTCCTCGAGCGTACGCCTTTCCAGTGCTTGTTCACGACGCTTCTGCCGGATGGGCCGGCGTATATCCTGGCCAATCGTAATCCCGTCAAGAGATATAGCTTTTTGCTTGTGCCCGATCCTAAAAAGCAATATCCCCAATTCCTGAATATTGAATCAATGCGCATGGCGCTCGCAGTCGCGGCCGCGTCAGAGGGCAATATATATCTGGGTTTCAACAGCAGGGGCGCGTGGGCGTCTGTCGACCATTTGCATTTTCATGGTTGGTATCGCGCGCGGGGCGATGAAAGATTCCTTCTTGAGAGGCAGGCGACTTACGTTGTCGCCATAAATGACAACGTCGCTGTATTGCGCCCGTTGGCGTATCCCGCGGGCGTAGTGGTATTTGAGTCGGAGCATTCCGCGTCCCTGGCCCGGGCGTCAATGGGCTTTATTGAAACGCTTCAGCGCAGGGAGATCCCGCATAATATTATTATGGTCCGCAATAGAGTTTATGTATTCCCGAAATCTAATGCCAGTAGAACGCCGACAGAGGATGTTTTCGGGTTTTATGAGCTTGCGGGGGAAATGACCGGCGCGCAGACAGAGGAGCGGTATGAGCGAATAACAAAACAGGAGATATCCGTCAGGCTGAGCGAGGTGACGATATCCGGGGAAGAATTAAGTTCGCTGCTTGAGTTGTATGCCCGCAGGCGTACTTGCCCCCTGGACGGCGGCGAAGTCGAAAAGCATGCTTTAGCCGGCGGTGCGGTAAAGACCGCTTCGCTTCTTTCTCGCGAACAGAAAGAAGAGCTTTTGGGGATATTGGGTTATTGGGCCACTCCGCCAAGTACCCCTATGGAGTATTCCGGAATAGCGTGGTCTTTGCGGGTTAGAATGACAAAAGATCAAGCGCGGGATTGTTTCAACAATGAAACCGAATTCCACGAGTTTAAAAAATTTGTGCATAAGCGCGAACTGATCAGAAAAGTGAAAAACGTTCTGGAGATCGCTGGGTTCATATCCGGAGCGATTGCCGGCTATAACCTTTTGGGCTCCAACCCCTGGTTGGGGCTGGC
>JBAYMQ010000216.1:0-2831 GCA_041663465.1 Candidatus Omnitrophota bacterium
ACTGGGAGAATGCGCCGGGCATCGCCAGAGCCGCGACAGCCGCCTTTTGCGAAATTGACGACGGATTCGAAGTCGAATGATCCTGCATATTCGAGATCGCCCCGGCTATATCCTCCGGAGCGCCGATATAGCCTATCCTCCATCCGGTCATAGAATGACTTTTGGACAAGCCATTAACAGTAACCGTCAGATCATATATATCTTTGCCGAAGGACGCGATAGATACGTGCTTTTGGCCGTCGAAAATTATCTTTTCATAAATCTCGTCGCTGATACAGAAGATTTTTTTCGACACGCAAATTTCCGCGATCTTCGCGAGCTCCTCCGCCGTGTATACGCACCCCGTAGGGTTTGACGGGCTATTCAGTATGAGTATTCTGGTTTTAGGCGTGATATGTTTAAGCAGGTCGTCAGGCGTGATCTTGAAATTATTGGACGCCTCCGTCTTAACCAAACGCGCGGTTCCTTCAGCCAGATTCACCATTTCCGGATAACTGACCCAAAAAGGTGACGGGATAATAACCTCGTTACCCGGATCTAACAGGGCAAAAACAGCGTTAAAAATGCTGTGCTTTGCGCCGCAAGATACGATGACCTGTTTTGGTCCGTAGACGAGGTTATTATCCCGTTTGTATTTATCGCAGATCGCCTGTTTAAGCTCAGGGATCCCTGTAGTCGGTGTATACTTGGTGAATCCGGACCTGATCGCCGCGCAAGCCGCTTCCTTGATCGGGTCAGGAGTGTCGAAATCAGGTTCTCCTGCCGCGAAAGAAACAACATCCTTGCCCTCACCTTTGAGCTTCTTAGCTTTCGTAGTGATGGACAGTGTCGAAGATGGATGTATTTTCTTTATGCGTTCGGATAATCTGGTGTCAATTCGCATGGAGATTATAGAGAATCGCTTTTCTTTTTGAAAATGCCGCGAATACCTCCCATGAATTTCTTAGGAGGTTTCACCGCCCGTTTCGCCTTCTCAGATCCGGGCTTCTTTTCTTTTTCCTCTGCGGGTGCTTCAGCCTTAGCAGGCTTCTCATCATGCGTTTTTTCAGACACCTCACCGGCGACCACATCTTCTTTAACAGATTTCTTTGTTTTCTCAGCCTTAGCCTTTTCAGTCAACTGTGTCAACTGAAACAAAACCATCTGCGCGTCATCCCCGCGCCTGTTCTCAAGCCGCAATATCCGGGTAAAACCGCTGGTCCGGGTCTTGAATCGCGGCGCAATATCCGCAAAAAGAAGCTGCACAAGCTTATGCTCCCCCAGAACGGCGAAAGCAAGACGCTTTTTTTCCACGGTATTGGCCTTACCCCATGAGATCAGCTTTTCCACGAGCGGTTGTGTCGCTTTAGCCCGTGTCCGAGTCGTCTTTATAGTTTCATGAACGAACAGCGACTGTACCAGGCTTTTGATGGTGGCGTTACGCCACGTTGTACGGCGACTGAACTTGTATTTTTTTATTCTATGTCTCATGGTGAATTCCCTTCGCTCCTAGGATTCGCGCTGCTATTTTTTGAGTTTCTTCGAGTCGATCTGCATGCCGAGCGTCAATCCCATGCCACCCAGCAGTTGTTTAATCTCGGTCAATGACTTTTTGCCGAAATTCTTAAACCCTAACATCTCATCCTCGCCGCGCTTAACCAGATCCACAATGGTTTTGATGTTGGCTTCACGCAGGCAATTAGATGAACGCACTGACAGTTCCAACTCCGATATAGGCAAACGCAGCTTTTCGTAGAGCGCTACTTCTTCTTGTGTCATTTCCGGCTCATCGGCTTCTTCTTCTGGAAGCTGCCCGAAATTAACAAAGATATCGAAATGGCGCTGCAGGATATTTGACGCGTACAATAAAGCGTCCTTGGGGTTGATAGCTCCGTTTGTCGTGATCTCAAGCACCAGCTTGTCATAATCTGTGCGCTGGCCTACGCGGGTATTCTCTACGGTAAAGTTCACCTTTCTGACAGGGCTGAATATAGAATCGACGGCGATCGTGCCGATCGAATGTTCCTCTTTTTTGTTGAGTTCCTGAGGGACATAGCCTCTGCCGCGGGCGACTTCCATTTCAAGCGAGAATTTCCCGTCCTTGGTCAGGGTGCAGATATGAAGATTCGGATTGATGACCTCGATCGTTTCATCGGTCTCGATATCCTTGCCGGAAACAGGGCCTTTCGTGCTTTTCTTGATCGTGATGGTCTTGGGCACCTTGGAATGAGAGCGCAAAATGAGATTCTTGACATTCAAGATGATCTCGGTCACGTCTTCGAGCACGCCGGGAATATTCGAAAACTCGTGCTGGGCACCTGAGAATTTCACCGAAGTGACCGCGGCGCCTTCAATGGATGAAAGCAATACGCGGCGCAAACCGTTGCCGATGGTGACGCCATACCCGCGCTCGAACGGCGCGGCAATGAATTTGCCGTACGTGTTCGAATAGCTCGCTTCATCACAATCTAATTTCTTTGGTAGCTGAAAATCTCTCCACTTTACTCCCATGTTTCCTCCTGATATGTCCCCGCAATCGATTTGCTCATGCAGAATCAGCGGGGTACGGTATTACTTTATTTTGAATACAATTCGACGATCAGTTGCTCTTCGATCGGATGCGCTATATCTGACTTTTCCGGAAGCCGTGAAACCCGCGCTTTGAGTTCAGCGGGCACGAATTCCATCCAGGCAGGGACGGTCCTGTCTTTGGTATACTCAAGGCTTTCCCTGACCTTGTTCTTAGCTTTATCTTTGCATTGGATCGAAATAATATCGCCTGCGGAAACCAGGAACGACGGTATGTTGACGCGTTTACCGTTCACTGCGACGTGATTGTGCCTGACCACCTG
>JBAYMQ010000217.1:0-2828 GCA_041663465.1 Candidatus Omnitrophota bacterium
CGATAAAGATGCCGTGATGGCCGCGATCAAATCCATCAGCGGCAGTTCTTATATCGAATCCCACAGCCCGGAATCGATGGATATCGCGCGGGAAGAAGTTCCTGTGCAGTTTAAACACGGTCAGGCAATTAAACCGTTCGAGATGTTGATCGAGGCATACGGTATACCGCGTTACGGCACGATCGACCCGACCATCTTTGTCGCTATCAGTTTTCTTATCATGTTCGGCGCCATGTTCGGCGACATAGGCCATGGGGCATCGTTGATCGCCATAGGCCTTTTGTTGGGAAGGAAGACGGCAAACGAAGCCGCGCGTCATATTAAAGCGCTGTTATTATATTGCGGTTCCAGCGCCGTGATCTTCGGGGTGCTCTACGGCAGTTTCTTCGGCGTTGAATTCAAGTCTCTCTGGATAAAACCGATAGAGAATATTATGGAAATATTCAAGATCAGCGTTTACGCGGGGATTGTCATGATCAGCCTGGGGATCGTCATCAATGTTATCAACGCGCTCCGGGACCGGGATTATATCAAGGTTCTTTTCGATAAGTCCGGGCTTATCGGAGGTATTATATATTGGGCGGGTATAGGCTTGGTCACTAAAATGCTTGTGTCGAATTCCAAGATCCCGAACGTTTATTTTTTTCTGATCCTGGCGGGCGTGCTGGCATTGTTCCTCTATCCGTTAGTTGATTGTATAGCGAAGAAAAAATACAGCCATTTGACGGAGTCGTTCATGGAAAGCGTTATAGGTATCCTTGAGGTGTTCATGGGGTTCTTGGCGAATACTGTTTCGTTTATCCGTGTGGCCGCGTTCGCATTGGCCCACGCGGGGTTGTTTATCGCGATATTCGATCTTGCCAAGATCGTGCATACCGATGGCGTTGCGGGAAATGCCATGTCGTGGGCGGTTCTGATCATGGGCAATATCATCGCCATCGGCCTGGAAGGGCTGGTTGTTACGATCCAAGCGGTGAGGCTTAATTATTACGAGTTCTTTTCAAAATTCTTTATGGCTGGTAAATCCGTATATAAACCGTTGTCTGTTTAATCCACAGGAGGATGATATGAAGGTAACAAAGAGGGTATCGGGCGTAACGATGATGGCGGTAACATTATTTCTGACAATATGCGCGTGTGACCTGGCGTTCGCTCAGGAAGCCGTGAAAGCGGCTGTCAATCCTGATGTTACGCGGTGGGCGTTTTTGGCGGCGGCTATCTCAACCGGATTAAGCGCCCTGGCCGCCGGCATTGCCGTCGCGTACGTCGGCGCTGCTGCCGTAGGCGCGGTAAGCGAAAAGCCTGAAATGGCGGGCCGCGCGCTTATCTTCGTCGGCCTTGCCGAAGGTATAGCTATTTACGGTTTGATCATCGCTATCATGATCTTAGGGAAAGTTTAATGAACTTTTTTTGTATAGCGGATAAAGACAGCGGTTTGGGTTTTAAATTGGCCGGGATCGAGACGATCGAGGTGTCTACCCGCGGCGAAGCTGTTGAAGCCTTGCAGGTCGCCCGCGCCGACAAAAAAGCGGGCATTATTCTTGTGACCGAGAAGGCCGCGTCGTTCTTGGGCGAAGACATAAAGGCGCATATCCATAAAGATCCGCTTCCTCTGGTGCTGGAAGTGCCGTCGCGCGGTTCTTTCAAGAAACACAAGAGCGCCGCGGAATTATTAAAAGAGCTTGTGGGAATAGGAATGTAAATGAATAAAGAACCGGTGTCTCCCATGGATCATGAGAACGCGGATGCCATTTGCGCTAAGATACGCCAGGACGCGGAAGCGGAAGTAAAGCAATTGTCCGACCGCGCGCAGGCCCAGTCGCAGGAGATCTTGGCTCAGGCTAAAACAACCGCAAGCGCGCAAAAAGCGGCGTTGTTGCATGATCTGGAGAAAGAGATTGATAAGTCCAGGGATAGGATCCTTTCCACGTTGAACCTGGAGAAGAAACGGCTTATTCTGGAAGGAAAACAAAGATTTGTGGATCAGGTTATTGCCGAAGTCAGGCAAAAGGCCGCCCGTTCCCGCGGCGAAAGCGCGTATGGGAAATTTCTTTCCGACGGGATTCTTGAAGGCATGCGGGTACTCGATGTGCCGAATGCCGTTGTATACTACGCTGCCCAGGATGAACATATATTCAATAATGATTTTGTGAAAAAGCTGACTGACCGGTGCGGCGCGGCTATGAACAAAACTTGCGTGTTGACCTTCAATAAAAGCGATTTTAAGGATATCGGGGTCATTATTAATTCTATGGACGGCAGGATGATGTACGATAATCGTTTTTCCGCTCGGTTGGAGCGGATGTACGACGATATTTATATGGAATTGCTGAAAGAGGCAGTCTAATATGGCAAATGTAGCGGGGAAAGTTTTCAGGGTCGTGGGGCCGGTTGTCGAGATCGAGGAAGTGTCGAACTTGCGGATGCTGGACATGGTCGCGGTCGGCGAACAACATCTTATCGGGGAAGTTGTTCATCTTAAAGGAGAATACGCGTATATTCAGGTGTACGAAGATACGACTTCCGTGAAAGCGGGCGATCTGGTATATACCGAAGGGTACCCTTTGTATGTGGAACTGGGGCCCGGGCTGTTGGGCAATATTTACGATGGTATCCAGAGGCCGCTGGAGGTTATCAAGGCCGAACAGGGTTCGTATATATCCCGCGGCGTTCACGTAGATCCTCTGGATCTTAAGAAGAAATGGCATTTCAAACCTATTGCCGTCTCCGGCGTTGACATTATACCCGGAGCGATCCTGGCGGATGTGCAGGAAACCGCGCTTATAGTTCATAAAATACTTATCCCTCCTGATGTCCGCGGAAGGATC
>JBAYMQ010000218.1:0-2826 GCA_041663465.1 Candidatus Omnitrophota bacterium
GCCGATACTTGCGCGTTGATGAACTTGCCCTTATACATCTTCTCGAGCAAAAAAGAAACATCCTTGGGCGTCGTATAATTCTCGATCCCTTTACCTCTATATTTAAAGTCCATCATTTGTCGGGAAAGATTCGTATTCCGCAGACCGATACGTTTAAAATAGGAATTCAGATAATCCCTGCCTACCAGATCGATCAACATATTGGCGGCGGTATTATCGCTGCGGGTTATCATCAACTTAAGGAGCTTCTCAACCCGGAACCGGGTTCCCGCGGGCATGGTTTTGATGACCCCTGATCCGCTCACCTGATCGCTTGCTTTCATCGTAACCAGCTGATCAAGCGACAGCTTTCCGTCTTTTTCCGACTGAAAAACCGCGGCCATGATCGGGATCTTAACCAGGCTCGCGGAAGGGAAAAGACGTTCGCTGCGATACGCGAACTCCCATCCCGTATCGAGATCCTTTACGACAATGCCGGCTCTGCCTTTGAAATGCGCCGCCTCCCTTCCAAGATAACGTTTCAACGCGAACCAGGCGGCTTTCTTCTTTTGCAGAGTCATCTGTTGCTGCTTGCGCGATTCCTGAAAATTCGCGCACGCGTGGTATGAAAAATACCCCGCGCCGATCACCACGCAAACAATAAGGATTATAGAAGTTATTTTCCTGATCATAAAGTTTCAAGCCTTCTCTTCAAACAACCAGCCGGTATCCGGCCAGATCCACGATATGCAATTTTAACCGGGATGGCTCGGTTACAAAAAAAACCGGGGCCTCTTTACGGCTCCGGCCGGCTATTTCAAAATGAGGAGTACCCTTAAGCATGGTAAAAACACTCAATCTCGGATCATTATACACCAGCTCCAGCGCCAGGAAATCCGAGGGAACAAGCGTCCCATTCCGGGCTTTGCGCTCTATTATTTCATGTTTATGCAAACCTACGATCATGTAAAGCGGGCTAAAACGGCCGGCGCGCGGATCTATAAGGATAAACTCTTCGTTATCAGCGTGGAAATTCAACCGGACAGGGCCTGTCGTGCACCTGACGGAAATAAGCTTATGGCCTCCGTAACAGGCCTTTGAAGTGTATATAGCGCCCACGGTTCCCCGGGGGTCGCGGCATTTCACGACATTAGATGCCGGCTTAAGCGGCCTGATCAGGCCGCGTTCAGACAAAGTTGCAAGGATCGCGGGGGAAAATCTGTGCCCCTTAAGCGCCAGAATATTCATTTACTCGTTCACCGCTGCGATATTCAAATTGTTCACACCTATCTCCGTCAACATATCCAGGACGCTGACCACAGTTTTAAAATTCACCAGCTTGTCCGCCCTAAGCACAACTATCAAGGCAGGATTCGCGCCGTATTTATGCCTCACCCGGTCTTTAAGTTCACGCATCGTCACCACATCCTGTTCGAAATACAGGACGCCCTCGTTGGTCATGGTAATATTCAACTGCGAGGATTTATCTATAGCGGTCGCGTGCGCGGCCTTGGGCAGCTTGACTTCAAGTTTCTGCACGCGCTGAGGGCTGAACGTATACAACAGGCTGAAAGAAATAAAAAAGAATATGAACATATTGAGCACGATATCCGTCATCGCGGTGGATTCCATGCTCGTCATATATGTTTTACGGCCGCCGATCTTCATTTCGCTTTTGCTCCTTTTTCTTCAGCGAGCATATCGATAAACTGCGTGGAGTACTCGTTCATTTCCGCGGAAATATATTTGATCCTGCTGATAAAATAATTATAGCAAAGATACGACGGGATGGCGACGATAAGCCCGGCGGCGGTCGTGATCATCGCCTCATATATACCCAACGCCAGGACGCTGACCGTAACATTGGCTCCGGCTGTTTCCCACGACATGAATGCCTTGATCAATCCGGTGATCGTGCCTAAAAAACCCAATAACGGTTCTATGCTGATAATAGAAGCAAGACCGCCGAGCCGTTTTTCAAGCCGCTGCACCTGCATATTGCCTGCCTGCTCCATCATCTTCTCAAGCCGTTCGGGATTAGAGGCGTTGCGCTCAATACCCACTTTCAGGACAACGGCCAAAGGATGCTCGATATGATGATCGCATAACCACACCGCCTTCTGAACCTTATTCGACCTGATATGCTGGAACACCTCCTCGGCGAATGCCGCCGTATCGATCTTAAGGCGGTTCAACGCCCAGAGTTTTTCCAAAATGATCGCTAACGCGATGATCGAACCTAAAATGATCGGCCACATCACCGGTCCGCCTTTAACGATAAATCCCCACATAAATAGATCCTCCTTGATTAATTGCCCGCAAGGCTGGCGGGATTGACCACGCCGCCCGATATAATGATCTTCAACGCGTCACCGATCTCGATATCCGGGAATTTAAGTTCATCCTTTGCCACAAATACAAGATTGCCGGTCAAAGGCCCGGGGACCGTCGGCACATAAACGGCCGCCATTCCTTTACCCATCGCCTCATCGACCTTTGTAAAGCTTTCATTGGTCAAAAAACCGAGGGACCACATGTCTTTACCGGGGTACTCGACTAACACCACCCGCTTAAAACCGAATTCCTTTTGCGCGGAAATGAATGACACGATCTGTTTAAGCGTCGGATAAACATTCTTGATCAAAGGAAGGTTCGCAAACCATTTTTCCACCTGCCGGAAAAGCTTCCGGCCGATGAATTTCGACGCCAGCATGCCGACCAGTATAAGCACGAGGAAAAACAGGACAAAACCTATACCCGGAATGTAAAACCCCCACTTATCCTGAAAATACACGTTCAGGAACTTGCCGAGGATATTATCTATGAAAAAGAATAACGCCGCCAGCA
>JBAYMQ010000219.1:0-2820 GCA_041663465.1 Candidatus Omnitrophota bacterium
CGCCGCCCGACTGCATCGCCTGCGCGGCGTTCGTCACCAGGACTGACAATACCTCACGCAGCTGCATGCCGTCAGCCTTAACGGTCGGCAGGCGCGGGGCCACCTGAACATCCAGCTTAATATTGTTGTCCTTCAGCAGCGCGTCAATATTCGGGCTCTTCGCTAACGCCTCGAAAAGATCCTTGATATCCACGTCAACGAACATCAATCGTTTCGGATAACTGAGCCGCAGCACATTGTTAAGGACATCATTGGCGTACCGTAAACCCTGCTCGATCTCCAAAACGCTTTTGCTGCCCCTGGGCATATCTTTATCGACCATGATCTTCAACGCCCCGATACTACCCTGTATTTCCGCGAATATATTGCGTAATTCATGATTGATAACCGTCGCCATGCGCCCCATGGCCGCCATGCGCTCGTATTCTAAAAGCTGTTTATGCGCTTCTTCAAGCTGCGCCGAGGACCGCGAAACCTCGTCTGTCAAATGAGCGACCTTGCGGGAGGACTGCTTAAGCTCAATTCTGGTCAGTTGAAGCTGAAGCATAGTATGATTAAAAAAATCGGCGACGTCTTCTATCTCGTCACCGGAGCCGATATCGATGATACGATAGCCGAGGTCTCCGCTGCCCAAGGCGGCTATCCCCGAGCGAAGTTTGCGGATCGCGCGCACGATATGCCCGCCGCGCAAAAGCCCGAACGTCAAAGACAGAATGATCGAAAGAATAACCGCCAGCAAAAACAAATACAATAAGCGGTCTCTCAGGCCAAACACATTCTTTTGAGGAATACCTATACCCAGGATCCCGATAGGTTTATCTTTAATATCGTAGATCGGCGCGTACCCCGCCAGGTACCATTCATGGGAGATCATCAACCGCCCGACATAGTTCTTATTATCCTTCAAAGCCGGGGCCGCGGCGTTCCCAGGCAATCTGGAACCAAGTACCAGCGCGTCGCCGGCTTCCGGGACATTGGACGCGATCCGGATATCTCCCAGGAAAATGCTCGCGACAAAATCCGTCCCCGCGGTGATCTTATCGATGATAAGAACGTTATTGTGGTTCAACAGATACCCCGCGGTGACCGTACCTACTATGATCTCGTTGGTATTGATAAGCGGCTGGCTTGTCCTGATCAATAACGCGTCGGTCGGAGTGATGCCGGGGATCTTGGCTTTCTCCAGCAGCCCGAATTTGGCCAATTCGTATTCCGCCATGACCTCGGTGCACACATTTACCTGCCCCCTCATAGCCCCCTTGATCAACGAGTCCCTGCTGAAATTATATCCTTCCAGCGCGGGGTTGGTCATTGAAATAATGACTTTGCCTCCGGCGTCGGTTATAATGAAAAAATCGAACTTGTACTGTTCCACGATCTTTTTATATTCATTGCGCAAAAGATCGAACTGGTCCTCGTACATAAGCGTCGCGACCCTGCGGTTTTGATCGCGGGTCACATATTTCAGGTTGTCTTTGGCGCTGTCATAAACACCCTGGGCGAGGGAAAGATTGTTACTGATCCGCTGCCGCGCCTCATACACGGCGATACGGGATAAAAACAGCACGGTAATAACACCCACGATCACCAACGGCAGGGTTGATGTCAAAAGCAGGAGATTGACAAGCTTGTATTGTAGGCTTTTCATACGTTTAACCTCTCGTAGACATTGCCTCCCGCGCTATCGACCCCAACGATGAGCGGGAAATTTACGACCTCCAACCTGTATATGGCTTCAGGGCCAAGCGGCGCGAACGCCACCACACGCGCCGAGCGCACGTATTGATTGATCAACGCGCCGCAGCCCGCGTACGCGAGGAAATATACGCCCCTGTACTTTTTGATCGCGTCCACCACCTGAGCCGAGCGGCCGCCTTTACCTATCATTCCGGACAGTCCGGCTTTGAGCAACGCGGGGCTGAACGGATCCATGCGTTTGCTCGTGGTCGGGCCGCAAGAACCTATCTCTTTCCCGGGAGGCGTCTTCGTCGGGCCGCAAAAATAAATTATCTGTCCGGCAAGAGCGAACGGCAGTTTCTTTCCCGCCCGGATCAACCCGGCCAGCTTCGCGTGCGCCTGATCCCTGGCGGTGTAGATCACGCCGCTTAAAAGCGCCTCGTCCCCCGCCCTTAATGACGCGATCGCCTCTTTCGATAAAGGTATCGTCAGTTTCTTCATGATCTTTTTAAATGCTCGCCGCGGCGCTTCTGGTCGCGTGACAGCTGATATTCACGCAAACAGGCAGACCCGCGATATGCGTAGGGTATGTTTCGATATGAACCGCTAACGCCGTGGATCTCCCTCCGAGCCCCATGGGGCCGATATTCAACGCGTTAACCGCGGCCAGGATCTCTTTTTCAAATTTAGTCGAACGCCGGCTGTCTATCTTCTTCAATAAAGCTTTTTTCGCCAGGAGACAAGCGTGATCCGACGTCCCTCCGATACCCACCCCGATAACATACGGCGGGCAGGCGTCAGCCCCGGCGGCTTTCACCGCGTCGACAATGAACCGTTTGACCGCGTCCGCGTGCTCGGTTGGGTTGAACATCCTCAACTGGGTCTTATTCTCGCACCCGAACCCTTTAGGCAATACCGTGATCTTGATCTTAGAACCCTTTACCATATCGACATGCAAAATGCCCGGGATATATCCCGATGTTTTTCGCGCGAGCGGATCCCTGACTACGGAATTACGGAAATACCCTTTGCGGTACCCCTGGTCTATGCCCTTAAGAACCGCCCGGTTCAGATCCCCGGACACATGGACGTCGCTGCCGATATCGATATACACACACGGCAAACCCGTATCCTGACAAATAG
>JBAYMQ010000220.1:0-2820 GCA_041663465.1 Candidatus Omnitrophota bacterium
AGAGAATGAATATAAAAATGCAGCTGACAAAAATTACGAGTAAATCTTTAACCGCAGTTGTAACTTTAAATTTATTGTTTTCCTTTTTATCTTCTAATATATTGGCCATTTTGCCTAAATCAGAAACTGGCTATACCTGTTTAACTATTTATTAAGATAATGTTTTTGCTTTATCTTTTTTCAAATGATTAATCCCTTTAACCACTAAAAATATACAAAATGCCACAATCAGAAAATCGATTGTTGTATTTATGAATTGTCCATAATTTAGAGTGACTGCTGGCGCATTAGCGGTTTCCGCCTTAAGTATAACTTTAAGATTCTTAAAATCCACGCCGCCGAGTAATAACCCTATAGGGGGCATAATAACATCATTCACCATAGAAGTCACGATCGTGCCGAACGAAGCTCCGATCACTATACCTACTGCCATATCGACCGCATTCCCCTTGACCGCGAACTCTTTAAACTCTTGCACTATAGACATACCTGCCTCCCGTTTGAACGTCAGAGACGTTTAGCAACTTTGCCTTGATATAATATATTACTACTAACCTCTTCGGCGCCACATCCCCCAATCAGCGGGCCTGTCCCCTTTTTTCGAATAAGATAACGCTGACCACTATTCCCGCGATCACAACCGGAATAACGATCCAATGATGAAGATGCAAAACCTGCGGGATCGTTATCTTGCCGAAATCGCCCCAGGTCAGAATTGTTTTCTTCAATAAGGGATACACATGAGAAAATATCCCCGCGCCCAGAACCATGCCCGCGATGCCCCAGAACGCGTCCACACGCCCCTCGCCCAACGCACCCATAGAAGTGGCCGGACAATATCCAACCAACGCCCAACCCGCTCCGAAAACAAAGCCGCCGAGCATCACCGCGCCCAGGATCGCCGGTTTCAACGCGAGCTTCACTACGCCGAAATCCTTGAGCACATAAACCCCCACCATGCCCACGGCAATCGCCGACAGCATGAATTTAAGTATGGTCATATCCTTGAACAAAAGCACATTGATCTGTTTATCATAACGGATCACCCGCGCGCGCTGCATGATCATGCCGAAAAGGATCCCCGTAATAAGCCCTATCAGATTTGTATTCATCGCGGCCTCCTTTGCGCGTAGAGCAATCGCGCGACGACAATGCCGCCCGCGAAGAAAAACGCCATAGCAATAAGGCTGCTGACCGCAAGCTGCATCATACCGCTTAATCCGTGGCCGCTGGGGCAGCCGTCGGCAAGCCGTGCCCCGAACATGGCGATCACCCCGCCGCAAAAAGCAACCAGCGCCCGCTTAACCGCGCCGACGCCAAACCTTTCCTTCCAGACATCCGGAACCGCCTTAATCGCGAAACTTTTTGTCACTATCGATATCAAGAATGAACCGACCAACACGCCGCAAACAAACATCCACTGCCATTCGATCTTCGGCTCTTCTTTGATGTAATAATCCATGCCCGCAACCATCGTCGGATTGAAGAACTTCTCGATAAACCCCGCTGCCCTCACAAAGGTGGTAGATGCCCCAAAGAATTTCCCCGTTATCCAGACCGACGCCACTGCCAGCAACCCCGCCAGCGCGCCGCCGATATAGGGATTCAACGCCGCCATTTTCTTCATCATACCCGCCTCCTTTTTTAAAGCAAGTCTCTACCTACCAATTATACTCAAAAAAAGAGACAGGTCTACCGTTTTACTATCGTCGACAACATGTGACAGAACTGTCCTCATTCCACACGCGGCATTCATCCAGCGCCAATTCAGATTATCTTTTTTGATCAATCCCTGCCGAACCCGATCGGCGATTTTTTGGGCTCTGGCTGCGGCGGCAACGGCTCCAGCAACTTCTTGATCGCTTCAAAGATAAGCTGGATATTGTCATCGTGCGTAGCGTACTTCTTTTCGAGTTCCGCGATCTTATCTGCCAGGTCCTTGTGAGTTAGAAGCAATTCCTTCAGCTTCACAAATGCGCGCATGATCATGATGTTGACCTGGATAGAGCGCTCGCTGTTGAGAACGCTAGAGAGCATGGCAACGCCTTGTTCGGTGAAGGCGTAGGGAAGAGATCTTCTCCCTCCCCATCTTGATATTCCAAATTGGAATGTCAAGTTCTTAACCTCTTCTCTCGTAAGCACAAACATAAAATCAGCCGGAAACCTCCCTACATTTCGCTTAACTGACTTGTTTAGATTAAACGTTGTTACTCCATACAACTGCGCCAAATCCGTGTCAATCATCACCTTCTGTCCCCTAATCAGCAGAATTCTTGGAATTATTACCTCTACAGCCAATGCATGATCCATATTCACTCCTTTCTTGTGCTGTAAGCTGGATCTTATCATCGTGCGTAGCGTATTTCTTTCCGAGTTCCGCTATCTTATCTGCCAGGTCCTTGTGGGTTAGAAGCAATTCCTTCAGCTTCACAAACGCGCGCATGATCATGATGTTGACCTGGATAGCGCGCTCGCTGTTGAGGACGCTCGAGAGCATGGCTACGCCTTGTTCGGTAAAAGCGTAAGGTAGATATTTTAAATGCTGACCTTGCTTTGAGGTCACAATTGGTAACCTCAAACTTACAACATCCTGTTCCGCAAAGAGTTCTGTGCCCAAGGTCGCAATTTGCGACCTTGAATTGCTAACATATTGTGCAATATGAAGTTCCGTGTTTAAGGTCACAATTTGTGACCTTAAAACTCCAACTTCTTGTAAGGAAGATACCGCCTGCCTCCATAACTTGAGGTTGCAAATTGCAACCTCAAGTCTAGAACCTCTTGCCTGGTAAGTTGATACATAAAGTCTTCAGGGAAGCGCTC
>JBAYMQ010000221.1:0-2813 GCA_041663465.1 Candidatus Omnitrophota bacterium
CGCATGTTTGACTTTCAGAGACGCGACATCAAGATCCTTGCGGACTTCATTCAGCCGGTCGGCTTTTTTTGTAGGCAGCGGACGCAAATTGCCGTCTGACGCCAACAAGCTCACGGGCATTGAACCCGCGACAAACTGAATGATAACTAAAACCGCGATGACCCTGCGCAATAAAAACCCCTTAGATAACCCCTGAAACATGTGTTCCTCCGTGTTAGAGTAATTAGATTGCTTCGCCCCTGCGGGGCCCGCAATGACCAACGTTAAATCCGGATTAAAGCCTCTTCGTAGGCATTTTGGATCTTGACAACTTCCTCTTCAACCGTGATCAACGGCACATCGATGATATCTTTCGCCAGGTCTGTCAGAGCCTGGAAATCATCCGAGGATATCTTCTGACCGTCCAGATACCTTTTCACAAAAGCGTTGAATTTCTGTTTGACCGTTTCCTGGTCATTGTAGATCGCGGCGACCGCGCGCAACACCGCCAACGGCATCGAGTTCAAACGGGCCTTTTGATCTTTAGTTATTACGCCGGTGGACACGCGCACGATCTTGAGCCTGCCGAATTCCTTATAGACATCGTCATTGTACGTGAATCCGTCCATAAAATTCGCCTGATCTATATCGGAATGGAGCATCACGATCCGGGGCGCGGAAATCTTTGCCGAACGCAACTGCCTGAGAACATCCCTGGCGCCCATAGAACTCGTGATATCCGCCACGGCGTCGATACCCATTGCCTTAAGGCCGTCCATAATGCCGGCATCATCAGACCAGACGGCGATCTTGATGTTCGCGCCGGATTCCTTGACTTTCATAAGCGATGTCAAAGAGCCGGCATTTTCCAATATAGTATGGGCTCCGACCACGATCGCCCCTTGGATATTTTTTATATTTACCAATTCATCAACAACCGAGTCGAAACCCGCGGCATCCCGGCTGAACATCGCGCTGTCAGGAACGGCGACATTATGGGAATTAAAAGAAGCAACAAATTCGTCGGCTAATTTACCGCCTTCAGGCCCATTCCACCGCTCGGCGTGCGCCTTGATATCGCGAAGATCGCTGTTGATAATGACCTTGTCATAGCTGGACCTGCGGGACATCTCATCGATAGCGTTTTTCGCCCTGACTTCGCGCTTTTCAGGAGCGGTCGGCTTCTCCGGATTCCGTTCGTCCTGCCGCTCTTTCATCTCCTCATAAATAACCTGATCCGCATTTATTCCCGACGTCCCGGCGCGCAGAGCTATTTCTTCATCGGTCAAAGGAGAAATGAATATTGAATAGATCTTATCCGGATACTGTTTTTTGAGATAATCGGCCCAATCAACCGACACCTCGGCGATCGCGGTCTTCCCGCTTTTAACCGCGGCGTCTACATCGCGAAGATCCAGCCCCTGGATATCGCTTTGGACCATCATTGTCGCGAAAAGATCCGGGGCATCTTTTGCTAATTGCCGGATCTGGTCCGGAGCGCGGAATTTATAATCTACGCCCTCTTGCTCTCCCGGCCTCATAGACCGCGACGTATACAGAACGATCCGCGCGAAGCTATCGGGATATAAACGTTTTAATTGTTCCCACAACGGACTCTTGCCGACAGCCGAAGGGCCTGAATAAAGCACCAGTTTGCCCTGCGCCCCGCCGTCTTTGTTGATCCTGGCGTCCTCCAGGATCTGCCGCGTCAGCAAATCTATGCCCACGCGTTCTTTGGATACAGTCTTCGTTTTTGTCCAATCGTACTGTTCGATCGGCGCGAATTTATTCATACCCGCGAAATAGCACAACTCGATTTGCGGTAATTCAAATTCTTCTTTTGACGCGTCCACACGTTCCTGTAATTCCCGGATCAACCGATTAAAAAGAACTTCGTCATTCTTTTCTACAGGATTGATTATGTACCCCAGGCTGACATGAGCCTTAAACGTATAATAATTCTTTATGCCCGTTCTCTCCATGATCTTATCCTGCAGCGCGTAAACCATAATGAGATCTTCCGCGGTTTTAGGCTTCATATTGAGGATAAGGATCGAGGGTCCGAAACGGCTCATAACCGCTATCTTATACGGAACGAAAACCGGGGTTTTAAAGCCCGCGCGATCGAGTTCTTCGATAGCCTCCGCAGCCGATTCGGCGACGACTTGGAACGCGGCTTGCTGCAGCGCGTTCTGAAGGCCCATATGGTACTGCCGGACAAGAAGCTCGGCTTTATTCCTGATAACCAGCGCGACATCATCCCTGATTTGCTTTTTCTTTTCGAGCAGCGTTATAAGGATCGCCTTGGCATGAGGATCTATATTTTTGGTATAAAAACCCCGATCAAGTATAAAACCCCATTGATCGATAATCCCGGCTGCGCGCAACTCCATCCATAAGGCCTCGGATCCCGCCGCGTCGATATTATTTTTTTCATCGACAAACGCGTCCTGACGCACCACACCGAGTTTTTCTTCCCAGTCTTTGCCCGCGCTTACCAGATCATATAAAGTGATGTGTTCCGATCCAGGCGCGACGGTGGAAAGATATTTCCCGCCGGATCCATCTTCGTTAATTGTTGAGATCAATGCCCTGAATAACTCATACCTTCGCGCGGAATGATGAGATATAACCGTAACGCCGGGGAAAAATAGTTCTTTTTTGGCCGGGCTGAACTTCAAGCGCGGACCCGCCACCTGAGCTTCTGTAACCGGCCAGCCGTTAATAAGGTTATCGATAGCGACCTCATCCCATTGATCCTGTTCGTACGCCTTGATCAACGCGCCCCTGTCTTCAAGAGCCAGAGATCCCCCGCCCCGCAATTTCTTATAGAG
>JBAYMQ010000222.1:0-2800 GCA_041663465.1 Candidatus Omnitrophota bacterium
CCGGTTTTCCGGCTCAAGCCTCCGTCAGAACCTTTAATAAAAATAATATCCCTGCCCAATTTCTCTTCCTGAGGGATCTGCGCAGCCTGGACCTGGTTGCCTTCGATGATCTTTGCCTGCTCTTCTTTATCGGGTTTGGCGACGGTTATCGCGAACGGCCCGCGCGTGATCGTTTCATACGCGCCGGTTACAGTGTTAAAAAAACTAAAAGCGATCGCCGGAATGCTTTTGTTATCGGAATGCAAAGGGATTATGACCTGTTCAAAGGTCTTCTGCCCTTCCTCCTGCTTTATCTGCGGCTCATACGCCTTAAAATCTTTTGTTGATTCGATCTTTGGGATTGAAACCGTGCTAAAATTCCCCGTTCCTTTGATTGTCGCTTTCAGCGTGACCGGATCCCCGACCCTTACCTCAACGGGGCTGACGGAAACATCAAAAGCGTAAGAGCCCAAAGCCCCGGTAAATGCCTGGGGTTTGCCTTCATCAGGCAAAGCCTGGACAGTGACCGGAAGACTCCTTGAATTCAGCGTCAATGGATGAGTTTCGTACCTGCCGAAAAAATCGTCAAAAACGTTAGAATCAAAAAAATCATCACCCGACAAAGACGACGGCTGACGCCTGCCCTGCTTCTTTACGATGAGATTGCATATAACGTTCGCCGGCCCGATCTTTACTTCCCCGGGCTTCAATCCGAAGACCGTAGTATTAAATTCGATAACGTCATACATCATCCCGGCGACAACATCCTGATATTGTTTGGGCTGCGTGAACTGTCCGACCGAAATACCATCATGCTGTATTTCCGGGAACTGGATATCCCTGATAGACAGGCGATTAACATACAGTTTAACCGTAAGCGGAACCATTTCATTAACATACATATTCTTTTTCGCCGCTTCCAATACAACAAATACCCTCTCGGAAAGATCCTGGGAGAGATCAACTTGCTTATCTTGCCGCGCGGGGCCCGCCTGCTGCGGCTGCGCCGCGGCCGCCGATACTTCGAGAGAAACCTGGTTTGAACGGTATGTATCCCCATTATGCTCGAATTCATAAGGCCCCAGGGTAAACTTTCCCGTTTTTATCGCCTGCAGTATATACATATGCGTGACGGAACTGGAAACCGCGCCGTTAACGATGGCCATGCTGCTGGACGGCCCCATGTAACGGCTGGTAAAACCTTCGATCTGGGGAATATCAAGAGCCGGAATGTTTTGCGTGTTATTAAAAGTAAGGTTCAGCTGGATCGTCTGACCGACCGCGACCCTGGTCCGGGTAACCGTTGCTTCAAAACCTATATCCTTCGCCAGGCAAACAACACACGGCAAAAGAATAACGGCGGATATACATACCAGAATACGCTTTATCCTCATAACTGAAATTACCAGTCCTTTTTGACTTCTGTTTCCCCGGCCTTACGGAGATCATCGATCTTGCCAAGGGCATTCTCTTCCTGACGAAAACCTTCAAGAAGCATCTGCGCTTCCTGAGGAGACATTTCTTTTTCTTCCCCGGATCCGGTTTGCCGCTCCTGCTGTTCCCGCTCCTGCGCTTTTTGTTCTTCCGTCTTCTGTTCCTGAGCTTGCGGCTCCTGCCGCTCCTCTGATTTCTGTTCCTCCTGAGACTGCCGGCCGGACTTCTCTTGTTCATTATCCTGCTGATTCTTATTTTCCTGAGGCTTCGGGCACTGTTGAGGCTGCTGCTTTTCTAATTTCTCTTTCAGCTCTTTATACTCCCTCTCAACCAATTCGTAATTACGCTTCGCGTCAATATCTTTCTGGTCCAACTCTATGGCGCGCTTGTATCGCTCAAGAGACTCTCCCAGAAGACTGACCGCGGCCGCGAGATCCGGCTCTTTTTTAGTCCCGGCGAGTTTGTATTTTGTATTGGCAAGGTTATAATTCGCCTGGGCCTCAAGGGACCGGTTTTGGGTCGGAATCGCCTTTTCGAATGATTTAGCCGCGGATTCGAAATCCCCTGTTTTAAACTGCGCGGCTCCGAGATCGAAATTGACGACATTTGAATCGGGCTGCGCCTGCAAGGCGCGGTCATACGCCTTCAAGGCCTCGTTGTACTGCTTCCGGCGGTACAGGTCATTCCCTTTTCGCACTATTGTAGCACTATCAGCGGCAAACGCAAAGCCCGCCATGGACATCCACCACGCCATGAGCCACAGGACATGTTTATTCATTTTTTCCCGCCTTACGTCCGCTGACACATATTTCAAGCAATAACAGCAGAAGCCCTATCGTCAGAGGCAGCTGGAAACGTTCCGTATAAAACTTGCTCATTTTCGATTCGATCCCGGTTTTTTCCAATTTTGACAATTTTTCATTATACAACAGTTCAAGGCCGAACTCCGCCGACGTCGCGCGAACATACGTGCCTCCGGTGATCAGGCAGATCTTTTGTAGAATATCCTCATTGAGCCTGGATTTCACGGCGCTGCCGCCTGAATCCTTCAAATATTCTTTTTTGCCTTCTTCGTTATCGACAAAAACCAGATCGCCCTCCCGGGTGCCTATACCAATACAATATATGACAACGCCTTCCTTCTTCGCGTCTTCCGCGGCATTGAGCGCGTCCCCTTCGTGGTCCTCGCCGTCGGTAATAATAACCAGAGTCTTATATTTCTTCACGCCGCCGGAATAGCTCCTGATAGCCTCATGAATGGCGCTGGAAATGGATGTTCCGCCTTTAGGTATAGTGTCCACGCTGATATCTTCAAGGGCAAGCAAAAAACCGTTATAATCAACGGTCAACGGGCATTCAAGGAACGCGGAGCCGGCAAAAGCGACCA
>JBAYMQ010000223.1:0-2777 GCA_041663465.1 Candidatus Omnitrophota bacterium
CGGATCAATATCCTCCATAATATGCTTGGAGAGTTCTTTTATGTCCGTAATGGCGAAGTTGTACCGTCCGGATATAATAAAGTCCGTATTAATATTATGGCCGAGTTTGAGCGCGTTGCCTTTAAAATCCACGTTTCTGTCCTTATCTGTTGGTTTAGTTACAACTGCCTGAATTCATCCTGGTTCTTTACCTTTGATATAGCCGCGTCAAGCGTGATCAAGCCCTTATTGTAAAGCTCCTTAAGGCATTTATCCATGGTTTTCATGCCGAACTGGCTCCCGGTCTGCATGATCGTGGGTATTTGCTCGATCTCCTGTTCCCTGATAAGATTGCGGATAGCAGGAGTCGCTACCAGGGTCTCGCAAGCGAGAACCCGCCCTTGGCCGGAGGAATGCGGGATAAGGGTCTGCGATATGACACCCTGAAGGCAATCCGCAAGCTGCAACCGCACCTGCTGCTGTTGATGCGGCGGGAATACATCTATGATCCTGCCGATAGTCTGTGGGGCATCTGGCGTATGAAGCGTAGCCAGCACAAGGTGTCCGGTTTCCGCCGCCGTAAGCGTAGTAGAGATCGTGTCCAGGTCGCGCATTTCCCCGACCACAATGACATTAGGGTCCTGGCGGAGGCAATGGCGCAGGGCTTCAGAGAACGAATGCGTATCCGCGTATACCTCGCGCTGTTTTACGATTGCTTTTTTATTCGTATAAATAAATTCTATCGGATCCTCTATGGTGATAAGCAGGCATTCGCGCTCATTATTGATTAAATTTATTATCGACGCTAATGAAGTGGTTTTACCGACACCCGTAGGGCCTGTCACCAGCACTAATCCGTTAGGCCTGCGCGCCAGGTCCATGACGACTTGCGGCAAACCAAGAGTCTCTATATTGGGGATATCCAGAGGTATTCTTCTAAACGCCGCTTCCACCGACCCTTTTTGCTGATGCACATTGACACGGAACCTGTCAAGATTCGGCAGCGCGAGCGAAAAATCAAGTTCAAGATCGCGCTCAAACATCTCTTTCTGCGTATCAGTTAGAATGCCGTAGATCATCAGCTTAATGGCATCCCGCGTCAAAGCGCTGCATTCATGCCTGTGAAGCATACCGTCGATGCGGTAAACGGGGGGCTCGTGTTCGGTAAGATGAAGGTCTGAGGCTCTTTTCTTCACGCATAATAGCAATAACTCATTAATATCCATACGTGTACCTCCCCTTATTATTAAAGATATTTCCTGGGATCGGTTATCCTGCCGGATATCGCCGAGGCCGTCACGGTCGCCGGAGAACCAAGATAAATAAAGGAATTAGGATTACCCATCCTACCTTTAAAATTCCTGTTGGCAGTTGAAATAACGATCTCCCCGTCAGCCGGCACGCCGTTATGGGTTCCGACGCACGGCCCGCAGCCCGGAGCGACTACGACAGCTCCCGCTTTGATGAATGTGTCTATGTAACCCGCTTTAAGCGCTTCAAGCATGATCGCCCGGGATGCCGGCGCGATGATAAACCGGACCCCTCTGGCAACGACCCTGTTCTTAAGGATTCCCGCGCTGACCTTCAGATCCTGGAGCCTTCCGTTGGTGCAGGTGCCCAGATACGCCTGATCTATCTTTATAGCCTTAAGCTGATCAACGGATCTTACCGTATCCACGTTATGCGGTATGGACACCTGAGGTTTAAGCTTGGATATATCGAATGTATGCACGCTTTCGTATTTAGCCCCCTTATCGGGCGCTATATTGATAATCCTGGTTTTCGCTGGTATCCGCGCGCGAAGCCACGCTATCGTTTTATCATCCTGCGGCATAAATCCGGCTTTAGCCCCCATCTCCACAACGAGATTACATATAGTCATGCGCCCGTCCATATCCATTTTGTCTATGACCGGACCCGAAAATTCTATGGCCTTATATGTCGCGCCGTTCGCGCCTATGGAGCCTATTATATGCAGAATAATATCCTTGGGATATATGCCAGGCGGAACTTTACCCGCTACAACGATCTTCATGGTTTGCGGCACTTTAAACCAGTTCTGCCCTGTGGCTAGGGCAACAGCCAGATCGGTCGAACCTACACCCGTGGAAAACACCCCGATGGCGCCATAGGTACAGGTATGCGAATCCGCGCCGAGAACGAGATCTCCGGGCAATATCCGGCCTGACTCGGGGATAACTTGATGGCACACGCCGCAGCCCGCGTCAAAGAGCCGCGATCCGAATTCAGACGCGAACGTGCGCATTTTTTTATGTATACGCGATACACCTTCGCTGGGTGAGGGCGCGCTGTGATCTATTACCATGCAAAACTCGCACTTGACGGCCTTTATGCCCATTTCCCTGACGCGATCAATGATGATCGATGACGTGCCATCCTGGCCGAACGCAAAATCTATCCGGCAAATAGCAAAATCGCCGGCGTATACATCTTTGCCGGCGTGAGCGCTCAATATTTTTTCAGCGATAGTTTTATCCATAACGGGTATGACCTTATAATTTGTTGAGGAATTGCTCGAGACGATCCATGCCTTTTTCGATCTGCGGCAAACCTGTGGCGAAAGACATCCGGATATACCTGTCATCCCCGAACGCGATCCCGGGTATCACCGCGACAAGCATGTCGTCTAGGAATTTTCCCGAAAACGCCATTGAATCGAGTTTAGTCTCGTGAATATCGCAAAATATATAAAACGCGCCGCCGGGTTTTACCGCCGCCACGTGTTTCATCTTTGCGATACGGGCCAGAATATAATCACGGCGTTTCTGGAATTCAGC
>JBAYMQ010000224.1:0-2774 GCA_041663465.1 Candidatus Omnitrophota bacterium
ATATTCTCCTGTGGACTATTTAACACCCAGCAATTTGTGCATCTGCGGGATAAAACAAGTAGCGATACCTTCAGACGTGCACCATGACTGATATTTCTCTATCTTCGGTTTCAACACATTAACCTCGACGCCGCTATCAGGCTGTAATACCAGAGGCACCGCCAAATGGGTGTCTTCGATCATGCAGATCAGCTCATGAATATCCGCGTCTGTGGTGGATTCGGTTACTATGGCTTTTAAAAAAACATCCTTTTTATACGCGATCCTGAGAAACCGCCTGTGCGCGTCCCAGAATTGCTGAAGGCCCGTAGAGCCGGGAAGCTTGACATCCATAGCGATCACGTTGACGTAGTCGATCACTTCAGCGAGAGCGTCAGGAAGCGTGCCGTTGGTCTCAAGATAATTCTTGAAATTATGCGTCAACGCCAGGGGAAGCATCTCTTTCAGGAAATCCTTTTGGAGCAGCGGCTCGCCTCCGGTGTAACAGATGGTCCCCGAAACGCGCTGATACCGTTTGGCCGCGTCCAAAAGCGCGCCGGGTTCATACTCGGCGTACCGTTCCGGCTTTGTGTCGCAATACCGGCATTTCAGGTTACATCCGAAAAAACGCACAAACACGTGCCGTTCTCCCATATAAATGCCTTCACCCTGGATACTATCGAATATTTCAGAGATCTTCGCGTTCATGAATGCCTCCCGCGGAATGCCGGATCATCTATACCGGCTTCCAAAAATCCTTTGCGGCGGTAAAAACAACTGTCGCACCTGCCGCACGGTTTGGACCCTCCGGCGTAACACGACCAGGTCAATTCTAACGGCGCCTTTAGCCGGGTTCCGAGCCCGACAATTTCAGCCTTCGTCATATTGAGAAGCGGCGTTAAAATCCTGACAGGCTGTTTTTTCCCTGATTTTGTGCCGGTGCGCACCACGTTCAGGAACGCCTTATAAAACTCGGGTCTGCAATCCGGATACCCGCTGTAATCCACCGCGTTCGCTCCGATAAATATGGCCCGGGCGCCTATCGCCTCGGCGCAGGATAACGCGAAAGACAAAAAAATAATATTACGCGCGGGCACGTACGTATTGGGGACTTGAAAGCCCGGGCGCTGCCGTCTATTGAACGCGGGCAGCCTCATATTCTCGTCAAGAAGGCTCGACCCTTTCCACGGTAACGCGATCTTGACCGTACGGCGCTCGCATCCCGCCGAAGCCGCGATAAGCCTCGCGGCGGATAATTCCCGGCGATGACGCTGGCCGTAGTCGAACGACAAACAAGTGCACGAAAAACCGCGGGCTCGCGCGTAATACAATGTTGTCGCGGAATCAAGGCCGCCGGATAACAAAACTACCGCTTTGGCGCGCGAGCGCCCGTTTTTATTCTTCATACGTTGCCGCGCTGGTGTTATTTTCCCAGACCGTTATCAAAGAAAGATCCGGGATCTGTTTTTTCAGGCGTCCGTAAATATATTTGGCGATATTTTCCGACGTGGGATTGATCTTTTTAAAAGGCTCGAGATTATTGAGGTACTTATGATCCAGTTCTTCGAGGAGCAAATTAAGGCGTGTTTTGAAATCCTTGAAATCGCGGACCATGCCTATAGGATCAAGCTTCTCGCTGCGCACTACCGCTTCCACTTTCCAGTTATGGCCGTGCAGGTCTTCGCACTTGCCTTTGTACTCCCTGAGATTATGCGCCGAGCTGAAGCCCGCTTCTACTTTTATACTAAACATTATTAACCCTCCTGGCGTCCTTGATCTTCCGGCCGAGGAACCGCCCCGCTAAGTTGGTAAACCATTCCGGGTTATCGCTGACATAAAACCTGTGTTTGCCCGCGCGCGGTTTGACGATCAGGCTTTCCGCCGCGAGGATCTTTTTCACCTCTATTGCCACTTGCTTCGCGGAATCTATGAGCGTCACCTTCGGGCCCATCACGTCCCGGATCACATCTTTTAGTATCGGATAATGGGTGCATCCTAAAATCAGCGTATCGACGCGGTTATCCTTGAGCGGTTTTAAATAGGACCGGGCGACTTCAGCCACGACTTTCCCGCTGGTCCATCCTTCCTCGACAAAAGGGACGAACAAAGGGCAGGCCCGCGCGAAAACCTTCATCGACGGGTCGAGCTGTTTTATCTCGTTCTCGTACGCGCGGGACTTGATCGTCCCGTGCGTGCCTATAACGCCTATGCGTTTGTTTTGCGACGCGTAGACCGCTTCGCGCACCGCCGGGGATATTACCCCCACGATCGGCACTTTAAAATGATGTTTTATAACGGGCAACGCTAAACTTGAAACCGTGTTACAGGCAACGCAGATAAGCTTCACATCATGGCTCAAGAGATAAAGGATATTCTCGATCGAGAATTTAATGACCGTTTCCTTTGATTTGATGCCATAGGGCACGCGAGCCGTATCCCCGAAATAAATAATATCCTCGTGAGGCATTTGGTCGACCAATTCCTTGACAACCGTTAATCCCCCGACCCCGGAATCAAATACCCCGATGGGCTGCATAATTGTTACCTCCCGTATCATCCCGCGACTGGCCGAAATCCCTGATCCCGTCGTGGATCGCCTGCGCGATCTTCTGACGGTACGAACCCTCTTTTAGCATCCGCTCTTCCGACGAATTTGATAGAAATCCCACCTCAACCAATACCGCGGGTATCGAGGCCCCCCGCAGAACATGATAATTCGCGCTCTTGACGCCTCTCACCTTCGTATCCAGGCTGTCGCCGGTCACGTCGCAAATGCTCTTCGACAACAAAATGGA
>JBAYMQ010000225.1:0-2767 GCA_041663465.1 Candidatus Omnitrophota bacterium
TAAACGTATCGTAGGCCTGATCCACAACCACGATCGTACGGCTGGGCAATTTCTTGATGAACCTCTCGAACGCGCCGCGGCTGACATAAGTGCCTGTCGGGTTATTGGGATTAGCGATAAAAACAAGTTTTGTTTTCTTATCGATGACGCGCAGCATGGCGTCCAGGTCAAACGTGAAATTCTTAAGCGGAACGGTCACGCATTTTTTATTGTTGATCTTCGCGCTGATCTCGTATTCGACAAAAGTTTGATCCGCGGTAACGATATTTTCATTGTCCTCAACAAATGTTTTTATAACGATATCGATCAGTTCGTCCGACCCGTTGCCCAGGACGAAATTAGCGGGCGAAAGTTTCAGCTTCGCGGCCAGCCTGGTTTTAACGGAGAAGCTTTGGCTGTCCGGATACCTGTTAACCCGCGTTACGGCCCTGCGCATGGCCGCGATGGCTTTAGGCGACGCGCCCAGCGGATTCTCGTTCGACGCGAGCTTAATAACGGAACGCAATCCCAGCTCCCGCTTTGTTTCCTCTATAGGTTTACCGGCGACATACGCCTGTACCCGCGTAATATTTTTTCTGATCAGTTCCATTGTATTGTCCTTTTTATTCCCCGACCGGGTATGACCCCAGGATCTTAAGAAATTTGCACTTGTGTTCCAATTCGGCTAACGCTTTATGAACCCGGGGGCTGAGCAGATGGCCTTCAAGATCCACAAAGAAATAATAATCCCACGCGCGCCTTTTTGAAGGCCGGGATTCTATCTTATTGAGGTTCACCTTATACTTCTTGAACGGCATGAGCATCTCGTGAAGAGCTCCCACTTTATCCTTGATAGAGAATAAAAGCGATGTTTTATCATGTTCTGTCGGAGCGGTATCCGTCTTGCCTATGACAAAAAATCTGGTCCTGTTATGCGGAGAATCCTCAATGCTTCGCGCGATAACACCAAGGCCGTACATCTTCGCGGCGAGCCCTGACGCGATGCAGCCTGAGCCTTTTCTGCGGCTGACGATCTGCGCCGCTTTAGTGGTGGACGAGACCTCGACATAGTCAACCCCGGGCAGGTTCTTTTGAAGCCATATCCTGCATTGGCCGAAAACCTCGGCTTTTGAATACACGGTTTTGATACTGCGCAGCGAGCTGTTCGAAAGCATGTTATGGCTGATATCAAGTATGACCTGGGCGCAGATCTTAAGATCGGAATCGACGAACATATCCAAAGTATGGTTTACCGCGCCTTCTATGGAATTCTCTATCGGCACGACCCCGTAATCCGCCGCGTCCTTTTCAACTTCATTGAAGACATCCGCGATGCTCGCGCAGGATACAAAAGAAACCTGGGAGCCGAATCGTTTAAGCGCCGCTTGATGAGTGAACGTCGCTTCGGGCCCCAAAAACGCCACGGTAAGCTTTTTCTCAAGAGACAGACTGCTTGACATGATTTCACGATAGATCGTTTCAAGAGCGCCGGGGCTTAACGGGCCGCGATTATTCTCGGCGATCTTATGCAGGACCTCGCGTTCCCGCTCGGGGCAATAAACGCTTGTTCCGGCTTTGCTTTTTTTCGCGCCTATATCGACGATGATCCGGGCGCGCTTATTTAAAAGATCCACGATCTGTTTATCAGTTGAATCAATTTGCCTGCGCAGATTATTGAGTGACATTGTTTTCTGGTTCCTGAGTGGATGCTGCTTGTTCTTCAACCGGCTCGATATCCTCAAGCTGCTGGGCGCTGGGAACATGGACATTCTCCAGTTTTGGTAATTCTTCAAGGGATTTCAACCCGAAATATTCCAAAAATTTACGCGTTGTGCCGTACACCTTAGGCCTGCCCGGAGTTTTTTTTCTGCCTGTTACGCGGATCAGGTCCTTCTCTTCGAGCGTAGACATTACCCCGTCAACGTTTACCTGACGCAACGATTCTATCTCGAGCTTGGACAGCGGCTGCTTATAGGCGATAATAGCCAGCGTTTCCATGGCCGATTTCGACAGGCGATCCGTATTGCGCCCTGTTTTAAATAATTTTTTAAGGAATATCGCGAAAATAGGATTGGCTATCATTTGATAACCGCCGGCTACCTCATATATACGTATCCCGCGGTTAGATTCTTCATAATCTTTTTGCAGACCCTCGACCGTTGCCCGGATAGACGCGGCGTCAAGATTGTCAAGGATGCGCCGGATCTGATCGAGCATGAGCGGTTTATCGCTGGCAAACAGCATAGCTTCTATCGCCGCCCTGGTATTGGCGCTTACAGCGGGAACAGGTTTATCATTGCAACGGGATTCAACCGGGCAGGGGTCGGCGGATACCGCGTTCTCCGAACCAGGCAGTTCAACATTTACCGATTCCGCGCTCTCCGATATAATGTTTTCTTCCATAGTTAGCCTACCGTTTTCCTTTGTCGGTACACTTCATTCAAAAGTTCTTCCGTGCTTGAAATCGATGGATTTATTTCACGCGCTTTATTCATCATTAAAACAGCTTCGGGTTTCTTATATCCAAGTTGCATGAGAACCGCCAGCGATTCCTGCTCAAAACTTGTTTCCTGAGCGGGCTGTTTTGCCGCGCCGTCCTGGATCAATCCGAATTTACCCACCTTATTCTGAAGCTTCGCCACGATCTCTTTGGCGCGCTGCTGGCCTATACCCGGCAATGTTTTAAGAAATACAATATCACCTTCATCGATCGCTCGGGCAATAGCCGATATGGGTTTGTTAAGGGCCCTGACCGCGGCGCGCGGCCCTATCCCCGATACGGTGATAA
>JBAYMQ010000226.1:0-2765 GCA_041663465.1 Candidatus Omnitrophota bacterium
ACATCCACAGCCTTCAGCCACCTGGCCATCTGCTCAAGCGCTTCCCGATCCGCGTTGCCGCCGTCAGCCCGGGCAACAGATTCAATGCCGGCGCGGTGTTTTTCCACGTACTTCCGAAGATCTCCCGCGCGGTTAAGACCCGAGATAAACGCGATCTTGCCGTTAAAATAATTGGTCTTTGTTCCGGAGAAATATGGCCGAACCGCTATGACCGATATTCCCTGTAACAGACCGTCAATTTTATCCCGCTCTTCATAAGTAACCTTCGACTCCCGCATCTTCGTGTCTAAGATAGACAGCACCACATCAACAACCGAATATTTCTTCCCCTGGAATATATTCTTGAATTTCTCAGCTTCAGGGAATACGGAAAGAACAAATTCCTTCCATGTCCCGCGTATCGCCCCTGTCTCCTGGTAATATTCGAAATAATCCATAAGGAGGGGATAATGCTTCCTGAAATACTCCCTGCTTAAGTCTATCTGAGCGCCGTGAGCTTTTTCTTCGATCCTGAAGGTTTTCCGCGCTTTATTTTTAAATTGTCCCGGATCGCGAATTTGCGTATCCAAAGGATCGCCGGGAACGCGGGCGCGAATAAATTCCTTGAATACATCCTCGACCATATACCTGCCCGGCGCTGTTCGTTTGATCCCGGCGACATTGCGGACTTCGAAATCCCGGGAAAGAATATAGAAAAAGCTGAAGTTCTCCTTTCTTCTAAGGATTACCCTGGGCAACAGGCCGAATCTTGTCAGATCCAATGCCGAGAAAGATCCCTGCGCGTTATAAGCGGCAACGGCCAAAACCGCCCTTGATTCCTCGCCAATGCTATCCCAGGCATCCCGCATCGACGCATAATCCGCTTTCGCTTTTATCCATTCCGGGGCGTTCCGGCGGATCGGGCGGCCTTCCTCTTTCAACATTCTCGCCGCCGGCACGATCTTGCCTTTATTTTTCGCGAGGGCTATGGCCATTGTCTCCGCGCCCGGTTTGGCGAGCTGCTGGCTGTAATCCTTGTCTTGCGCGGCGATCCTCTCCGAATGTTTTTTTAAAGTCGACCGATCGATATTTTTTTTCTTTACGTCGCGCAGCAATCTGACCGCCTTGGCGTATTTTTTGCCTGACGATAGAACAGCCCATTTGACCTCATCATCGCTTACTGCCCCCTTAGTATCGATTGCGGCCTTGAACTTTCTTGATAACAGATCCCTGTCTATGGATATACCCCTGTCCTTAAGCAGGTCCCGCACGTCAACTATAGAGCTGGATCCCGCGGTTTCGTTGATCTGTTTAATGTTCTCCAGGATGTCTTCTTCAAGTTTTATTTCGCCTCTTTCCTTGCGTTTAGAAATAAGCGTCTCAAGAAGATCCCGGCCCTCGGACGGTCCGATCAACGAATATTTCCGGCCTGTAACCCGGACAATCCCCAATTCTTTTAATTGCCGGATCTGATATTTAACCGTTGATTCGGATATGCTCAAAGCCTGCGCTATAGCGCGCCGCCCGGTATCTCCCCCGGCTATGACCATCATAACTTTGTAGAGCATTGTCTTTCGTACTCCCGCCCTGTTTACAAGATAAACATTGCCGCCGTCATTTATTGAAGGGACCCGGGAGGGAATGAGTCCGCCGGCCACGGCAGGAGTGTTCGCTTCACCGCTCTCCGGGCCCAAATTGATAAACCATTGCAATTCATTATGCTCCGGCCAAAAAATAAGATAAAGAGATCCGGAGGAGATCCCGGTTTCCAGCGAAAGCAGGAATAAACCCTGATTCCCCCGATATTTTTCCTTTTGGGCGGCAACCATGCTCTTTAAGAAGTTAAACTTTTTTGAGACAACAGTCTTTTTATCGCGGTTATCATTAATGCCTAATATCTTATACAGAGCCTCGGCCCGGATATTGTATTCCACGGCGAACTTAACCACCCCGGAGTCGCCCTGATATTTAAGAGGATCGCTGAAAAATAAAAGTCTGATTATTTTCTTTTGCATACGGTTGAAATGCTTTCCCGGCCTGGCGCTTAATTCTTCGTGTTTTCCCCCGGCTCCCCCGTCTTTAATATCCTCCAGGGCCTGCTCCCGCGCTAATTCCCGCGCGATCTCTTTGATCGAATCCAGCTGCGCCTGGCACGCCAGGCCGGAGGACATCCTGAAATAGTCCGCTTCGTGATGCGACGGCGCGACGGTGAAAATAGCGAAGGATTCTTTCTTGTAAAATTCCTTGTGATACCACGCGCTCAGGGCGCTGTAAAAATCCCCGTTCTTCCTGAAAGATCCTTCGTCTTCGATGCTTAAATTGTTACTTCTGGCGTCGAAGTACTTGCCTACAACTTTGTGATGCAATTCTTCGCGCTGGCTCAGGCGCGCGAAAACCGTGAAGATATCAGGCATTATCCTTACCGGATTAGTCTTATAATCCACCCCGGTGGATAAAGCCCGGGGGCCTGTCAAGAACGCGTGAACGTTGCGGTTAAACGAGACGAATTGCCTGAATTTATCGGTATTGTTCTTATCAAAACCGGCGACAACAATACCGGCGCTGACAAGCATCTGTTTTTTATAGTAATTATGCCAGTCGTAAGAATTAGCCTCCTGCTTTCTGATCAATGATATCTTTGCCCGGTCATAGATCGCTCCGACCATGCCGCCATGTTTGAGAACCACAAGGTTCAATTGCTGCTCCACAACCTGCAGAATATTCTCCCAGGAGCTGATAATATTGATACTCCGGCTGTCCCGGATAGGGCCGATATAAACACCGTC
>JBAYMQ010000227.1:0-2760 GCA_041663465.1 Candidatus Omnitrophota bacterium
GACGTTAAAAACATATCAGGATACTCTTAAAGATATGGTCGATAAACGGACAAAGAAACTTAAGAACGCTTTGCGCGTCGTAGCTGAATCGAACAGGGACATTGTTTTCCGCCTTCTGGTAGCGTCTGAATATCGCGACGATCAGACGGGACAACACATTGTCCGGGTTGGAAAGACCAGCAGTATGATCGCGCGCAACATGAACAGCGGCCGCAGGTTCATAGATGAGATCGAGGTTACGGCTCCTATGCATGACCTGGGCAAGATCGGGATTCCCGACCGCATATTGCTTAAACCCGGGAAACTCACCCCTGCCGAATTCGAAATAATAAAGACGCATACCACGATCGGGGCGCGTATCCTTGAAAAAAGCCCGTTCCGTTTGATAAAGATGGCGCAGGATATCGCTCTCATGCATCATGAGCGCTGGGACGGAACAGGCTACCCCGGAGGGATAAAGGCGGATGATATCCCTCTATCGGCGAGGATCGTCGCGCTGTCGGATGTTCTTGACGCCCTCATGTCAAAACGGCCGTATAAGGAGGCGTTTTCCTGGGATCAGGCAATGGCTGATATTAACGAAGAGAAGGGCACCCATTTCGATCCTGATATCGTTAACGCTTTATATAAGACGATCGATGAAGCGAAGGTGATATATGAGAAAGACCCTGTTTAAACCTGATCTCAAGGCTTTGATAGACGGTATGGCGGACCGCGGACCGCGCGGCATGATTTTCAGGGCTGTATTTTCTATCCTGCTGATAGTGCCTTTGCTTTTGTTAATAGCGTTCGGTTATGTTTCGACCTACCGGCAATTTACCTCGTCTATTTTTTCGGAAAAGAAAGCGATAGCGCAATTGTCTTCGACGATTGTTTCGGAACGGCTGGACGTATTGTCGCAGATAGGTTCTTCTATAGCCGGAAGGCCGGCAGTTATCGATAATGTTATGGCGGGCAACTGGGAAGGCGCTGTCAGCGGCCTCACGAATGTTTTTTCTTCATTCCCGTTCATAGACGCAATTTTTTTTATCGATACGCGCGGCATACTCGAACAGGGTTTCTCGTCTTATCAGAAGATGGGCAGGGATTATTCTTTTGACGACCTTATCGGCCAGGATTATTCATTCCGGGATTATTATAAAGGAGTGAGCGCCCATTGGGCGCCGTATATTTCAGAAGTGCATACGCGCGCCAACGCCCCGAAGAATAACGTGGTCGCGGTCGCCGTGCCTATTAAGGATTATAATGAGGTCAAGGTTCTTGGCGTGCTGGTAATGCAGATACAATTGCATGTTTTTGTCCAATGGATGGATGAGATGTCTACGGGCCCCAGGGAGTTTATATATATTGTGGATCATAAAGGGCATCTGGTATATCATCCGGAGCGCGATACTAAAAATGATATCATAGATTATTCGCAAGCGCCCGCAGTCCGCAAGCTTTTGAAGGGAATGTCCGGCGCGGGGATCGATTACGAGCAGGCTAAAAAACAGGAATATCTTGTCGCGTACGCGCCTGTTCATAAATATGGATGGGGTGTGGTTGTGGCTCAACCCGCGAGGGCGGCATTTATAGACAGGGACAGGAATTCGGGCTTCTCCTTGATCATTTATGGTATTATCCTTATCCTGTATCTTTTGTTCGTATTCTTGATCATAAGAACACTGGTTGAGCGCAGGCGCATGGAGATCGAATTGCGGAAATCCGACACCAGGTATCGCGGTTTGTACAGTTCTATACGGGATGGCCTTGTGCTGACAGATATGAAAGGCGCGCTTGTAGATTGCAATCAGGCTTTTTTGGATATGCTGGGGTTTTCCAGGGATGATCTCGGTAAGATGTCGCCGCAGGATTATACGCCCGAGAAATGGCACGCGTTAGAAAAAAGCATCGTTGAGTCACAGGTTTTCTCCAGGGGTTATTCCGGGGAATTTGAAAAGGAGTTTATACGCGAAAACGGGCAGATTTTCCCTGTTCTTATGAGGATCTGGCTGGTAAAGGACGAGCGGGGAGATCCTGCGGGGCTTTGGGCCATTGTGAGGGATATCACGCAGCGCAAGGCCGCTGAAGACGAGATCCGGAATTTGAACGCTCAATTGCATGATCACGCCAGGGAACTTGAAGTGGTCAATAAGGAATTACAGGCATTCAGTTATTCGGTGTCACATGATCTGCGCGCGCCGCTGAGGGCTATGGAGGGCTTCAGTAAGATCCTGCTTGCCGAACACGGCGACAAGATAGACATTCGCTGTAAGGATTATTTGACCCGTATTTCGTCAGCGGCCAAGACCATGGCGACGCTGATAGACGATTTGTTGAATCTCGCGAAAGTTGTCCGGGCGCCGTGCAATAAAGTAGAGTTCGATCTGAGCGCTCTCGCCGGGGAAGTCGCCGCGGAGTTGTCCGCCGCGTATCCGGATCCCGTCGTACAATGCGGCATAGCCCCGGGCATGAAAGCGCGCGGGGATATTCAGTTATGCAAGATAGCTCTGGAAAACCTGCTGGGAAACGCCTGGAAGTTCACATCGAAAGTTCAGCGGCCATTGGTTGAGATAGGCGCCATGGAAAAGGACGGCAGGACCGTATTTTTTGTGCGCGATAACGGGGCCGGATTCGACATGGAATTCTCGAATAAATTATTCTCTCCGTTCCAGCGGCTTCATTCAGCGGCAGAGTTCCCCGGAAGCGGCGTCGGGTTGGCGTCCGTGCATAGAATTATCTGCCGCCACGGGGGGGAGATCTGGGCGGAAGGGCAGGTCA
>JBAYMQ010000228.1:0-2759 GCA_041663465.1 Candidatus Omnitrophota bacterium
CGGCAGAAGACGCGGAGATCCCGGGATCGCGGATCGACAAGCTGTTGTTTGATATATTTACGGGCCGGGATATTAATGGCCGCGAGGCGTTTTTGGCTGACGGCGGGCAGCAAAACCGGGCTTTCGATATACCCATTGTGGCAAATTCACTGCTCCTGTTTGAAACAGCCCGGGCGCGAACCGGTTTATTAGCGGAGTCCAAGATAGAGCATATGGCGCGCGCGTACGAGTATCTAAATGAGATGCTCGCCGGGCAGCGTGATATTCAGGATAGCGATATCCTGGAACTTGCCTTTACCTGTACCAGCGGCCCCAATCCCAGGCCGTGGAGAGAACATAGGTTGTATTTCGAGAATGAGCGCGCGAGGTTCAATTCACTTAAGCGGCCGGTAATTGAATGGTATAGGCGGCATAAATATCTGAGCCCATACCGTCAAGCCGCCGGAGTATTCGTCAGGATAGTAAGCCATCCGCAGTTGTTCGGGGTTGACGGAAACAGAGGCACCGGGATCTTGCTGATGAATTTTATCCTGGTTAAAAATGGAAAATTCCCGTGGATCTCTACGCCTGAGAACGCGAAGGCGTTTGAAGGGGTATTAGGAAAGATCCATTCTTTAAACCGGGATGATCCCTTGAGCAATGTGGCAATGTGGTCGCATGAGCTGGAACTCGCGCATTTGCTGGAGAGGTATGGCGATAAAAAATACTTGAGGGATGGCGGCGTCATTCTTGTTATCGGCGCGCAGGATGTTTCGGTTAAAAGGGGCACCGGGCAGATACTCGTACAGAAACTGGTCGGGAGGAAAGTCGATTTTTGTTTTGCCGGCCATCCGGATCTGGCTGAAGGCGCTCAACTGGCCAATGAGAAAGTAAAAGCCGTGCTTGCCGCAGGGTTATTCCCTATTGTTTTTGTTTATGACACGCTGGCTGAAAGAAAACAAAAGCGCACAGATACCGTGCTGAAGAGCCAGCTTGAGATTATACTGCGCGGCATCACCGCGGAACAGGCCGAACAGGTATTTATTGTTTATCTCCCGTTATGGGTCAAGGAGCTGGAAAAGAACCGGCAAAAAGCCATGAACGCCGGGGAGGTCCAGAAGATATTTTATTCTCTCAGGAACTGGCTTGCGGAAAAGTATGACCTGGAAACCGCTGAGAAGATCTACCTGATATATGGAAGGCGGGTTAATGACAGGAATGTCGGCCGCTACATGTCTTTAACGGGCATAGACGGTGTTTTTGTTTTTACTTCAGCTCTGCCGGCAAAGAGAGCCGCCCGGATCACCCTGGGCGCAGGCAAATTCAATTCTTCTAAGACCCCGATCGTTATTTTCAATCTCAAGGACAGCGGTTATGAGGAAAACGCCTGTATTATGGATTATGCCAGGGTTTTGGTAAAGGAAACCCGGGATGCTTTTGAAACGATCGTGGTGGTTTGCCCTGATTTCCTGGATATCCCGGATTTTTCTTATACTATTGAAATGCTCAGAGAAAAGAAACAGGGGGCATCCGGGGACGAAGAAGAATCCCAATGCCGGATTTCAAATGGCAGAGACGGCGGACATGACCTTAGTGCCGATTTACAAGAAATGCTGCTTAATTTTGACCGGGCCGAAGCGGTTATGATCACTGAAGAGGCGATTGTTAATTCTCCGGGCAGAAGCCGGGAATTTGACCGTATTTCTTATTCCTATATCAGCTCTCCGTCAGAAAATACGCGGCGCAGCGTGGAGTATTTCTTTATGCGCATTCCCCAGAATGAGAGAAGGATGACGGCGATCAAAGCGTGGTTGAAGATCGCGGTAGTGCTTAATCCGAAAGAAGCCAAGCTTTATTATATGGATATTATTACGGGCGAGATCAGGAAAGAAAGGATTTCCGACAGGGTCGCGGAAGACATCGAGCGGGGAAAATGCACTTCCAGTAACCAAAGGTTCGCGGAAGAGATCATGCCGCTTGAGGCGCTGCTTGTAACTATGCTAAGATTCGATGGGATCAGAAAGACGGTTAAGAAACCGTCGGGTGAGAAAACGGGAAGAACCGGGCCTGGCCGCTCCGACGGCGGAGATGTCCCTTATTCAATTATCAATATCAACTATCTCGATTTTATCGCTCATGGAGGCGTCAGGGCCGGACCGGGCGTTATAAATAATCCCCTCGATCCTTTATCGGACGGCGGCGAAGAATTCAATGAACGCCGCTGGTTCCTGCCTAACAAAAATATTTATGATCTCAAGAGTTTCATCTTTGTCATGCTTTTATGCGCGGTAATAATCCTACCTGTTTATTCCCTGGTGGCCGGCACTACGGCAATGGACGCAGGCATGACGGAGAAAGAGCGTTTCTTCCTGCCTTTCGCCAATTTAATGCTCGCCGGTGTTATTAGTATCGCCCCGCCATTCTGGTATTTTCTCTGGCTCAATCAAAAAAGAGGGTTGCCGCGAAAAAAAGCGCAGGCGGTTCTTAACGGTATTGAAAAGAATAAAGCGTTCAGGATCAGCCCGCAAGGGTACTCGTTTTTACTCACGCCGTTGCCCCGGAATGATTGGCCGGCGGACAAAGACATATTCCTGACCCAGGAGAATGATAAAAAATATGACCGTCTCTGCCGTACCGATTCCCGCTCCTATCGTTACGCGGACGATAATGTTTATTATTTGGTGGAGAGGCTTAGGGAAGTCGAGGGGCTTTATAAAGAAGGCACCGGCCTGGAGCTTAAGGAAGTCCTTAATGGCGCGGTTGTTCTTAATGTCGGGCCC
>JBAYMQ010000229.1:0-2742 GCA_041663465.1 Candidatus Omnitrophota bacterium
ATCCCCAGATAGCTCATCCCGACATCATAAAGATCGGGGAACGCAAGCAGTACTTTGATCGCGCTTGGGGACCATTCTTTTTTAACAGAGTTCCATTCACCGCCGGTATACCGCGCCGGCCTCTGCACGGTGAGCATAAGCTCGCTCAGGTCCTGATAACTTTTTGTCATTTTTTTCCTTTTTTCTCCAGAGCTTTGATCTTATGCCAGTTGGTTATGATCTCTTCAATGGACTTTACTTTTTCCTTGCCAAAAACATGCGGGTGGCGCCTCTTCATCTTTTTAATGAGGCCGTCCATAACGTCCTCAATGTCGAACAGGCCGTCCTCCGAAGCAAGCTGAGAATGGAGCATGACCTGCATCAATATGTCGCCAAGCTCTTCCTTCATATGCTCGTAGTTCTTTCTTCTCGTGGCGTCAATAAACTCATTCGACTCCTCTTTCAGGTATTTAAGAAGCGTCTGGTGCGTCTGCTTCTTATCCCAGGGGCATCCCTTCGGCCCGCGGAGGGTCTTAAAAACTTTTTTAAGCTCTGTGAATTTAGTGCGCTTTGCCATTGAATTTTGCCTTTGTTGCTGCTGTGCGAAATTCATCCCGAGAATGCGACAAACCGGAGCATTCGAGGGATATCATTTTAACCTTTTTTCAAGTTCTTTCAACACATCTCGCGCTTCATCCGCCCGACCGGCAGCCCTGTATGTTTCGGCGAGATTCCGGTATCCGCGAACATAGCCGGGATCAAGTTCTATAGTTTTCCTGAACTGCTTTACCGCCTTCTCGATGTCGCCGGTAACCTTATACACCATCCCCAGATTATTATAGGCGTCCAGGTAGTCCCCGTCCAGCTCTATAGCTCTCTTTAAAGCATTTATAGACTCGTCTTTCATCTTCACCGCGATATAAGCGTTGCCTAGATTGTAAAAGGCTTTTGAATAATTAGGATCCACGGAGACCGCCTTTTTATAATTATCCACAGCCTCTTTTATGTTGCCAAGATCATAGTAAGCGTTACCGAGGTTATTTAAGACCACGGCGTCTTCCGGATTTATTTCCAGCGCGGTATTATAGGCCTTTATCGCATCTTCATACTTCCCTGAACCGGCGTATAAAAATCCAAGGTTACCGTATGCCTTCGAGTAACGCGGATTTATCTCAAGCGCTCTTTTATATTCTTTTATGGCGTCATCATTCCGGTTGACGGCTGTATAAGCGCCAGCCAGATTATTATGTATCAAATGGCTCTCGGGAGCGTATTTCGCGGCCCTTTCAAAGAACGTCACGGGATCTTTCCAGTACGAGTTTTGTTTGACCGTAATAAATGAGTACCAGCCTGATAAGAGTAAAAATATCACCAATGCCAAAATTTTGCGCCGCAGATCCAGGCTGATGCGGCAAAGTATATTACCCATGACTATGAATGCTCCCACGCTCGGCAGATAGAGCCAATGCTCGGCCATATAAGCGTTCACCGGATAAATATTGGAAACGGGTATGAGCGTTAAAAAGAACCAAATGATCGCGAAGAATAACAATTTATTATTTTTCCTGGCCCTAAAAGCAACGGCAAATAATGCGCATGTGATCAGGAACCCCGCGAAAACCCTGGCGTCTATAAACCGGAATATCTTTAAACCATATTCCATATGCAGGCTTGTCGGCGCAAAAAGCAGTCTCGTATATTCGAACATGGCGGCAAAAGCTCCCGGCAGCCTCTCGATGACCCCGGTCCTGACTACGGTATGCAGCAGCAGATGCTTTAATAGCGTAAACCTTACGATGATATAAATGGCCGCGATAGCCGATATTGGAATAAATAATTTTTCCGAGAACTTTTTCCCGGACGTGTAGTGATACAAAACCAGTACCAGCGGCAGGATGACCGCGTTCTCCCTCGCCAGGAGCGCCAGGGAATAGCACACGCTCATCAAAAAGAAAAACACTGTATTTTTACCATCCTGCTGCTTAATGTAATAAATGAACGCCAGCAGGAAAAATAATGCCGAGAGAGGATCGGACCTGCCGGAAATATATGTAACCGCTTCCGTATGGACCGGGTGGATGACAAACAGGAAAGCTGCAAAGAACGAAAGCATCCTCTTCTTGAACAGGATATCTATCAGCCAGAAAACCGAAAGCGCCGTCAATATATGAAGGATGATATTCGTCAGATGATAGCCGACCGTATTCATCCTCCACAAAGAGTGATCGATCGCGTACGTCAGTATCTGCAGCGGCCTGAAAGAGTGGTACAACCCTCCCGCTCCGGCGCCTATATCAGAGGTGAATATCTTAGAAAGATACGACCAGTTCTTTACGAACGGGTTTTCAGTGATGAGCATCCCATCGTCCCATATGAAAGGGTGATGGAGCGTGCCCGCGTACACCGCGAACCCTGCAACGACTATCGCAAGTATATACAATATCCTGACGTACTTAATATCCACTCTTTCCTCCAGCTACAATTTTTACGGGTCCTGTCACTCCCTCAACTTTTGCTAGGGCTACTACTCTCGGAAGCGTAACACTGACAGAAGACTCATAACTGCACCCCGTAAACGCCCTTCGCAAAAGTCTCGGGAGTGCCACCCGTAAAAATCAATGCTCACTCAGATGGCGGAACTTTTGTGTCCTGCCTGGAGCGACTTTTAAAATTTACGATACATTGGGGCGGTATAGGCTTTACCATCGTAAATTTTACAACAGTAAATTTAGATGCCTAATCTAAATTTACGACAAGCGGAAG
>JBAYMQ010000230.1:0-2738 GCA_041663465.1 Candidatus Omnitrophota bacterium
ACGGGTATAATGATATCGGCGTCGCATAACAAGGCCACGGATAACGGGATTAAATTTTTCAGTAATAAAGGATATAAATTTTCGGAAGCGGAAGAAGAGGATGTGGAGGATATCATATTTACCGATATGGTCCTGAAGCCCAGGTTGACCTGCTCGCGCTATAAAGGCAATCTGATAAAGGTCAAGGATTCTCATAATAAATATGCCGCTTTTTTGAGGTCCACTGTAAACGGGCTTAATTTGAAAGGATTGACTGTCGCGCTAGATTGCGCCTTTGGCGCCGCGTCCCCTTTCGCTGAAAAGGTCTTTACGGACTTGGGCGCTAAAGTCGTTGCGATCCACGATAAGCCCACGGGCCATAACATCAATGAGGGGGGCGCGATCGCGCCTTCTATCCTGAAGGAACTTGTGCTTAAATCTAAAGCGGATCTCGGCATTGCGGTAGACGGCGACGGCGACAGGGGCATTCTCGTTGACGATCATGGCCAGGTTGTGGACGGAGATTGCACTATAGCTGTCGTGGCCAGGTTCCTGGCAAAGAATAATCGCCTGCCCAAAAATACCGTTGTCGGCACCGTGATGAGCAACTATGGATTGAAGGTATGCCTTAAGGAAGCCGGCGTCGATATTATTTGTACCGATGTGGGGGATAAATATGTCCTGGAGGCGTTGTTGAATAATAATCTGAGCCTCGGCGGCGAGCAGTCGGGGCATATTATTTTCCTCGATTATTTATCCACGCCCGACGGGCTTTTAACCGCCTTGAAGGTCCTGCAGATAATGCGGGCAACGGGGCAGACGCTCAGCGAATTATGTAAATGCATGGTCAAGTACCCGCAGATCCTCGTGAATGTGAAGGTCAAGGAGCGCAGGCCTTTCGAGCGCATGAGTGTCGTTAATGATAAACTGGCGCAGTTCAGCGATAGTCTGAAAGATAACGGGCGCATTTTGCTGCGCTATTCGGGCACGGAGCTGCTCGCCCGGGTCATGGTTGAGGGCAAGGATAAAACCGTGATCGAGGATATCGCTCATTCCCTGGCGACCGAGATCCAACAAGAAATAGGAGTATAATAATGAATAAAACGGACAGCGCGATTAATAAGTTGATCAAACTCGACGAAGCAAGGTTTAAGCGCATCTATGGTTTTATAGCTAAGGGCGTCCTTATTGAGGATCCTTTTACGACTCATATAGCGTCAAATGTCAGGATCGGCCGGGGCACGGTCATTCGCCCGTTAACGTATATAGAGGAAAATGTGGTGATAGGCAGGAATTGCGTTATCGGCCCGTTCGCGCGGATCCGCAAACATTCCGTCCTTAAGGACAATGTCAGCGTAGGCAATTTCGTCGAGGTCAACCGCACGGTCATCGGCAAAGGCTCCAAGGCCAAGCATTTGACCTATCTTGGAGATACGGTGACGGGAGAAGGCGTGAATATCGGCGCGGGAACCATAGTGGCTAATTATGACGGCAAGGTCAAGAGCAAGACGCTTATTAAAAACGGCGCTTTCATAGGAAGCGGTACTGTGCTGGTCGCGCCCCTTACGATCGGTAAAAATGCCATGACAGGCGCCGGCGCGGTTGTTACGAAAAATCATAATGTTCCAGATAATAGCGTGGTGATCGGAATTCCGGCTAAAGTATACAAGAGGGGATAGGGGACAATGAACAATTACGGGGTATTAAAGGCGAAGATAGCGGACAAAACCGCTAGGATCTGTATAGTCGGGTTAGGTTATGTCGGCTTGCCGCTCGCGGTTGAATTCTCGAAAAAAGGGTATTTTGTCTATGGGTACGACACGGATAAGCACAGGATAGACAAACTGCGTAACGGTGAGCATTTTATCGTTGATATCGATCCTAAAGACGTACTTTCATTGATCCGCAAGGATAAGTTCCATCCGTCTGTAGACGACAGGATATTGCGCGATTCCGACGTGATCATCATCGCTGTCCCCACGCCGCTGCGTAAAGTTAAATTCCCGGATGTGTCGTATGTTGTTTCCGCGTCCCGCACGGTCAAGAAAAATATGCGCGCGGGGCAGCTGATAGTCCTTGAAAGCACTTCTTATACGACCACGACCAGGGAAGTCACGCTTCCTATTTTAAAACAATCAGGGTTGAAGGAAGAGTCGGATTTCTTCCTCGCGTTTTCCCCGGAACGGGTAAATCCGGGGGACAAAAAATTCCCCGTGGTCAAGATACCCAAGGCGATCGGCGGCTTTTCGGAAAAATCTTCCGCGCTGGCTTATGATATCTATTCAAAGATCATGGATAAGGTGTTCAAGGTTTCCAGCCCTGAAGTCGCGGAAACGTCGAAGCTCCTGGAGAATACTTTTCGCCTGGTGAACATAGCTCTTATCAACGAGTTCGCGATCCTTTGCCATAAGCTCGGGATCAGCATATGGGAAGTGATAGAATGCGCCAAGACCAAGCCGTTCGGTTTTATGCCGTTTTATCCCGGCCCGGGCATAGGCGGCCATTGTATTCCCTGTGATCCTGTTTTTTTGTCATGGAAGGCGAAAAAACTGGGCTATAAAACAAAGATGATAGATCTGGCTTTGACCATGAACCGCTTTATGCCTCATTATGTGGTCGAGCGCGTTGAGGAGCTTCTTAAAAAGAAAGCCATCGGGATCGCCGGCGCCCGTATCCTGGTTCTGGGTGTAACCTATAAAAGAGACGTAAAAGACCTGCGCGAGTCCCCGGCGTTAGAGATCATCGAGTATTTGCAACAC
>JBAYMQ010000231.1:0-2730 GCA_041663465.1 Candidatus Omnitrophota bacterium
AAATCAAGACTTTTGTTGCGGATCCGCAACAAGCGCAGGATTATAGATAATCTCCCCAGACTACGCGTATATATTCAACACCCTATCCCGCCATTTTACCAGGGTTTTAGGATCCTGGATCAGGTCTGTCGCGCTCCAGGCATCTGAACAGTAACGCTGCATATAGGCATAAGGCAGAAAGCCGTATCCCTTTTGAGCCCATCTCCCGCTCCAGGAATTTTTAAACTTAAACAAGCCGGGCTTATCATCATAACCGACAACGCAGACCGCGTGGCCGCCGGCCATTTCCTCGCCTTTTTCAGGCATTGGAATGCGGCCCGTTTTCCTGACCGACTTAGTAAACCACGATTCATACACCCGCACGCCCGCGAGGAACGGCCCATTCACCAAGAGGCTCCGTTTCATATCCTGCACGGACTCAAGCCGGGCGTATGCCTTAATTCTATACACCTTTGCTTTTACATCCGCGCCTTTCTTATGGTCATCGGTCTGATGCGGCTTATACGGCCACAAGGATTCCGGGCACACTCCGTGTTTCATGAGAACCTTCATTGCGACCCGGGGGTAAGTGCCCTCTTCGTCGGGAATACCATCGTTTTCTTTGCACAGGTTATAGACAAACCGGGGCGAAAGTGTGATCAGCCTTTTATACTCATTCGTATCTTCGTATTCTTTAACCCCGACAACGCTGGCAAACGCGACGCATGTTCCTTCGTCGCCCTGGTCTCGTACGGGGGTCATGCGGGACGTATAATCAATTGCAGATGGAACAGATATAGCCGGCAGCACAAGTCCCATAGGAATGTCCCTGAGATCTACAGGGTCTTTACGACAACCAAGAGTATAGATCACAACGCGCCTCCTTTATTTCTTGTAACGTAAATAAAGAGTGAATGCGCATGCGAGCACCCCAAGCGTGACGAGATTTGCGGAGATGATCACGATATTCCTGAGATGAACGCCGTATAACACCCAGAGCGATATGCCTATCGCGAACTGAATAAGCGCCAGCAAACTGATATCCTGGCACGATTTAGTTTTATATATCTTGATCACCTGCGGCAAAAAACCGAACGCGGTAAGCAACGCGGCGCTAAAACCTACGATTTCCCAATACATATGACTCCCTTTTTGATTGCTTAGCCCTTCGGGCTCGCAATGACGATTCAGCTGCGGTTTAAAATGGTATAGTAACACCGGCGTCTACACTACGCTCATTCTTCAGTTTCTTTAAACGCACGAAAAACTCCGCATCATGACTTTTCAGGAAACGATGCGTGCATATAAGGCTGCCGCCGAGCGCTTTGCCCTTCTCATTGACCAGGCCGAATTCAACGCTATCTTTCCTGGATACGTTCACGGATGCTCCGAAGCGCATCGAATGCATCCGCTTTTTATCATATTCCATATCAAAGCTCAAACCGGAGATCCTGCCAAAGCGCCATTGCCCGTACAGGCACACGATAGCGGGCTGTCCGCGTTTCCTCTGCCTGACCCCTGCGCCAAGACGATATTTTATCACGCCGGCCTTAGGATATATATTGGGCGTCTCCAAATGAGCCCTGAGATCAAAACGGGAAAGTTTTCCCCGCGAAAATATATAGGCCAGGCGGTTGACGTCCGTGATCTGCCAGTAGCCGGAAAACGTGATAGACGAAAGAGCTTTTTTCTTTTTAACAAGATCCTGTTCTTCGAAATTATAAACGATCTGCTGGTTATCATTAATGTCCCATCTGCCCGAAAGGAACAATATATCGGGTTTTGTTCTTCTGCTTACCGTAAAAAATATCCTGTTCGCCTCATCAGACCCCCAACTGCCTGAAAGTTTAAGAAGCCGCACATGCCGGCATCCGCGTTTATCTTCAGAAGCTATCTGAAAAACAAGTTCTTTATCCCTTGCATCGATGACCTTGCCGTACAAAACAAGCCTGTCTCCCGTGTTAAGAACAAGTTCGAGATCGTTCTGAGAGGTTAATTTCCACGAACCCGTAAATGAGATCTTACCCGGAAGGCCGTACTGCCTGCGCCACGCAAGAGGCTCATTGAGCCAGAATTCGAGATTATTGGAGGGATCAACGCGAAAATTCCCGTCCGCGAGGATTGTTGTTACGCGGTTCTTGATACGAAGGCGATTAGTTTTCGGGTCTAACGAGTATTTCACCGTGGCAAAGACCTATGAGGTTAAAAAACAGGGGTCGTGCGAATCTTCCTGGAATTGATCTCTTTCTTAAACCACGCGATCGTCCTTTTTAACCCGTCTTCAAGGCTTATTTCAGGGACCCATTTAAGCAGTTTCCGCGCTTTGGACAGATCCGGCCTGCGTTGTTTAGGATCATCCATAGGAAGCGGCAGATACACGATTTTCGACTTGGAACCCGTGAGCTTTATGACCTTCTTCGCGAGTTCCAGGACGGAGAATTCATACGTAGTACCTATATTTAACGGCCCCGTATATTTCACCCGCATAAACCTGTTAATACCTTCAACAAGATCGTCGACATAACAAAACGAACGCGTATACGAACCTTTGCCGTACACCGTAAGATCGCGGCCGGTCAAAGCCTGATAAACAAAGTTCGATATGACCCTGCCGTCGTCAAAACGCATACGCGGGCCGTACGTATTGAATATGCGCACCACCCTGATATCTATCCTGTGCTCGCGCCAATACGCGAACGTCATTGCCTCCGCCGCCCGTTTTGACTCATCATAACAAGAACGTTCCCCTAT
>JBAYMQ010000232.1:0-2721 GCA_041663465.1 Candidatus Omnitrophota bacterium
GGTTCAGGTATTTCGGCCCGCTTGACGGCCACGATCTTTCGGCGCTGGTCCCGACGCTTCGCAATATTGCGGGCATGAAGGGCCCGCGGCTCGTGCATGTAGTGACAAAAAAGGGAAAAGGATATCTCCCCGCGGAAAAAGACCCGGTTAAATTCCACTCTACGGGTCCGTTTGACATGGCCACCGGCGGTGCCTGTCAGGCTGCGACAGCCCCGGCGCGCACATATACGGATGTTTTCGGCGACGCGATCGTTAAGATGGGCGCGCGCGACGCGCGGGTTGTGGCTGTCACCGCGGCAATGCCCGAAGGCACAGGCCTGGACAAATTTCGCGATGCGTATCCGGCGCGTTTTTACGACGTCGGCATAGCCGAGCAGCACGCGGTATGCTTTTCAGGCGGGTTGGCTCTCGCGGGGTTGCGTCCCGTTGTAGCGATATACTCGACTTTTTTTCAGCGCGCGATAGACCAGATACTGGTCGATGTGGCTTTGCAGAGGGCTCCGGTAATTTTTTGCCTGGACCGGGCCGGGATCGTCGGCGAAGACGGCGTTACCCATCAGGGTATTTTCGATATCGCGGCATTGAGGTGTGTTCCCGATCTGGTTATGATGGCGCCTTCGGATGGCATTGAATTAGAGGCCATGCTGGAATTCGCGCTCTCGCTTAATAAACCGTGCGTTATCCGTTATCCCAAGGCGTCATGTCCGCAGGTGAATATGGGCCGCAGCCCTCTTTCCCTGGGCGCGCCCGACGTGTTGCGTGAAGGGAAGGATTATTGTTTGATAGCTATAGGCAGCATGGTAGCGCCCGCGCTGGCCGCGCACGAGCTTTTAAGCGCGGAAGGGCTGGCTGGTACATGTATTAGCGGCAGGTTCATTAAGCCGCTGAATGCCGATGTATTAAAGAAAGCGTTGACGCGGCTGAATCCAGGCGCCCCTGTTATAACGGTTGAAGATGGCGTGGTTGACGGCGGCTTTGGCAGCGCCGTAGGCGAAGCGCTCTCGCGCGGCGTTGAGCGTATCGGGTTTCCGTCTCAATTCATCGCGCACGGCAAGAGGCAGTTATTGTTTGAAAAATTCGGCTTAGATGCCGCGGGCATCGTTAGGCGCATAAAAGAGGCTGTGAAAAAAAATGGCAAAGGTTGAGATAGACAGGGAGCGTTGTAAGGGGTGCTATTTGTGTGTGGGTATTTGCCCCAAAAAGAGCCTGGTGATCGAAGATACTCTGAATAAAAAAGGGTATAAGCCGGTTGGCTTTAAAAAAGGGGCCGAATGCGCGGGATGCTGTTTTTGCGCGACCATGTGCCCGGATTGTTGTATTGAGATCAGTAAAGAGTAATCGTAAGGAATAACGCTATGGCTGAGAATCGTATTTTGATGGCCGGAAATGAGGCGATCGCTGAAGGCGCGATCCAGGCGGGGTTGGAGTTTTACGCCGGGTATCCGATCACCCCGCAGAATGAGCTGACGGCATATATGGCGGAGCAGATGCCTTTGCGCGGCAAAGTTTTTATCCAGGCGGAGGCCGAGGTCGCCGCGATAAATATGATATTCGGCGCGTCGGCTGCCGGAGTTCGCGCCATGACTTCGTCTTCAAGCCCGGGGATCAGCCTTAAGCAGGAAGGTATTTCGTATATGGCGGGTTGCCGCCTGCCCGGAGTTATTGTCAATATGATGCGAGCCGGCCCAGGATTAGGAAGTATTGCGCCGTCCCAATCCGATTATTTTCAAGCGACAAAAGGCGGCGGGCACGGGGATTATCACATGATCGTTCTGGCTCCTCATTCGGCGCAGGAATGCTATGACATTATGTTCAACGCTTTCGATCTGGCCGACGCGTATCGATCACCCGTTATGATCCTGGGGGACGGCATGCTCGGGCAGATGATGGAGCCGGTCGCGTTTAACACTTCAAAGACGGCGCGTAAAACGGCGGTCGCGAAGCCCTGGGCATTGACTGGCTGCGTGGGCCGTCCGGCGAATGTTATCAGGTCTCTTTTATTGAAAGACGGGGCGCTTGAAGGGCTGAACCAGGAATTGCAGGCTATGTATCAGAAAATTCAGAAAAAAGAACAGCGCTGGGAAGAGGTTCAGGTTGACGACGCGCAGGTGATCCTGGTAGCGTATGGCATTATGGCGCGTGTGGCGAAAAACATTGTTTCATCGTTGCGCGCTAAAGGCGTGCGTATCGGGTTGATACGGCCCATAACGCTCTGGCCGTTCCCGGTGGAGGCGTTCATCAATCGGCGGAGCCCGCGCCTGAAATATTTAGTGGTTGAGATGTCATACGGCCAGATGGTCGAAGATGTGAGGCTCGCGCTCGAGTGTAAATCGCCCGTCGCGTTTTTGGGCAGAGCCGGCGGAGGGATGCCGACTGAACAAGAGATCGTTAAAAAAATAAAGGCAGTCCAGCATGGATAAATTATTTCAGCACCCCCGGTCGCTTAAAAAAGTGCCGACTCATTATTGCGCCGGCTGCGGCCATGGCATAGCGCACAGGCTGGTAACCCAGGTCATAGACGAGCTGGGGATCAGGGAAAAGATCATTGCCGTCGCGCCGGTAGGCTGCGCGGTGCTGGCGTACGACTATTGGGATTTCGATTGCACGGAAGCGGCGCACGGCCGGGCATTGGCAGTCGCAACCGCTATCAAACGCGTCAGGCCCGACAATATTGTGTTTACCTATCAGGGGGATGGGGATCTCGCCGCGATCGGGACCAAC
>JBAYMQ010000233.1:0-2690 GCA_041663465.1 Candidatus Omnitrophota bacterium
ACAGCCCGATGACATTCGACGCAATCCACCGCGGCATACGCCGCGATCAGATTATTCAGGGATATAGCGATAACGAAGAGGGGGATATTCCGTATCATAACACACCTCCCGGAGCGATCTATCAATCGTTCAAAGCAGCCAGCAGAGCGGCCGCCTCACTGCTATCGATAACGCCATCCTGATTCGTATCGTATTGAGCTTCGAGCGGGGAATCGACCTTGGCTTTACCTTCCGTGGAAATCAACGTATATTTATCTTTCAGCATCTCTTTCGCTTCCGCGGGATTGATAACGCCGTCATTATTCGCGTCATATCTTTTTTCGACCGCCGTATTGACCTCTGATTTTTGCTTCGCTTCAAACCGGCGCTCCATCTTCATCTCTTTTCTATCCACCTTGCCGTCATCATTTTTGTCCGCGTGTTCAAACTTCTCGGCCTTTGTGGGCTTTTGAACCGCATAAACATTTGCTGCGCCGATAACAAAAAAAGAAACCATTATCCCCGCTATAACTTTTGCGACCATCGCGCCCTCCTTTTTTTAACCGCACTGTAATTAAATATATTCCGCTAATCTCAAAACAAGATTCTTCGAGTCATCCCATCCCAGGCAGGGATCGGTGATAGATTTGCCGAACACTTTTCCGGCAATATCCTGTGCTCCCTCGACAAGATAGCTTTCTATCATCAAACCTTTCACCATGGCCCTGAGCGTGCGGGAATGCTTAATGCCATACATCACTTCTTTGGCAATACGGGGCTGATCCTCAAACTTCTTGCCCGAATTGGCGTGATTAGTATCGATAAGTACGGTAGGATTCAACAACTGACGCTTATGATACATATCCGCGAGTCTCATCATATCCTCGTAATGGTAATTCGGGATATACTGTCCGTGTTGATTCATGGCGCCGCGCAATATACTGTGGCTCAACGGATTGCCTGATGTTTTAACTTCCCAGCCGCGGTAAATGAACACATGCGGGGCCTGAGCCGCCTGCACGGAATTAAGCATCACGTTCAAATCTCCGCTTGTCGGGTTCTTCATGCCCACCGGGATATCAAGGCCGCTGCAGGTCAACCTGTGCTGCTGGTTCTCGACTGACCGCGCCCCGACGGCTACGTAACTCAGGATATCCTCTAAATACGGATAATTGCTCGGATAGAGCATTTCATCGGCCGAGGACATCCCTGATTCGGATAAAAGCCTCAGGTGCATCTTGCGCAAAGCCTTCAACCCTTCAACGATATTAGGCTTATTCTTCGGGTCAGGCTGATGCATCATTCCCTTATATCCCTCCCCGGTCGTACGCGGCTTATTCGTATACACGCGGGGAATGATCAAGAATTTATCCTTGATCCGGGATTGCAATTTTGCCAGGCGGGAAACATATTCGCAGACCGCGTCTTCATTATCTGCGGAACAGGGACCCATAATTATCAAGAACTTACCGTTTTTGCCCTCTAAAATATCACGGATCTCGCTATCCCTGTTCTTCTTGACTTTCCTGAGCTCTTCAGGAACAGGCATTTCGGCGATGATATCATTGGCGCTGGGTATCTTACGCAAATATTTAAAAGACATTCTATTACTCCAGGGTAAAAGTGTTAGACCTGACCGTAGTCCAATTCCAGGCACGCGCCCTTCCGGCCTTCCTGACCTGATACATGATGGTCAGCCGGTATATCCCCGGTTCAGGACGGACATACTTATTATCGCTCAATATCTTCGGTTCCCACGAGAACGCGACCGACTTCCCGGGTTTGATCTGTTCAGGCTCCGGCATGACATAATCAACATCGCAAGATGGCTGGCGGCAACGAAGCGGCAAAGCGTCCCACCCAACCGCCGCTTTTTTTTCAATATTGGTAAGCGCCATCCCGGGGCGCGCGCTGGCGGCAACCGTAAAAATGTTCTCATCCGTGGGATTCGTTACCAGAATAGATATTTTCTCACCCGGCGCATAGGAATCCTTCAAGACTTTAAGCGTAACCTGCTGCGCAAAAGCAACCGTGGGAATGGATAGAAGATGAAAAAAAAGCAAAATTCCCGCGAAAAAAAAATTTATCCGCCCGGTACTCGACATACTCCTCCGTATAATCCCAATTATTTTAGCCCGAAACGGCGATATAAGCAACTTAATTCTGGACAAAAGAAGACAAATATGATATTTGTAGATATCAACTTATAAGGAGATTACATGACAACTGCTAAACACGGCGACACGGTCAAGATCCATTATACGGGAAAACTCGAGGACGGCACCCTGTTCGATTCTTCAGCGAGCCGAGAACCACTTGAATTCACCATAGGCAAAAGCAAGATCATAGCTGGTTTCGAACAAGCCATTATAGGTATGAAGCCGGGGGACTCAAAAACCGTCAATATCCCGGTAGAGCAGGCATACGGAGCCCATCGGCCGGACATGGTCGTCAGTGTCGACCGCAAAGAACTCCCCCCTGATCTAAAACCCGTGCTCGGCCAACAATTGCAGGTCAGCCAGGACGAAAACAATGTCATCGTCGTATGCGTGACCGCTGTTACAGACACGCATGTAACTCTGGACGCGAATCACCCCTTGGCCGGAAAGAATCTGGTATTCGATATTAAACTCGTGGGCATCGTTCCCGGATGCAGTTGCTGCCACTAAGAACGACCGATGTTTCAACCTGTCGATGAGGGATCGACCAGT
>JBAYMQ010000234.1:0-2684 GCA_041663465.1 Candidatus Omnitrophota bacterium
GATAACAAGGGGTTGAAATCCGTTGTTTTGACGGTGCGCCAGGATATAGAAGCCGGTATGTCTTTTTGTGACGCGTTGGCGAAACATCCGCATGTTTTTTCAGAACTTTTCGTCAACATGTCCCGCGCAGGAGAAGCATCCGGTATGCTGGACGAAGTTCTCGACCGGTTGGCTTCGTATCTTGAAAAGACCGCGTCGTTGACGCGCAAAGTTAAGTCCAGCCTTGTGTATCCCGCTGTTGTCATTTCTATGGCGTTTTTGATAACCGCCGTGCTTTTGATCAAAGTCGTGCCTACGTTTAAAGGTATATTCGATATGCTGGGAGGTCATCTGCCGTTTCCTACTCAGGTTTTGATCATGATCTCTGATATTGTCAGAAAATTCTTTTTTTTAGCCTTGATCGCCATCGGAGCGTTAGTGTACGCGTTCAAGTGGTACATTTCCACTCCTAAGGGTATGTATAATTTCGACGCGCTTCAACTGAGAGTGCCGGTGTTGGGCACGTTATTCCAGAAAGTCGCTGTCGCTAAATTCTCGCGCACTTTTTCCACGCTTGTTAAAAGCGGAGTTTCGGTTTTAAATGCCCTGGATATCGTCGGTAAGACCTCCGGCAATAAAGTCGTTGAAGAGGCTGTCGCCGGTTGTCGTGTCGCGGTCAGGGATGGAGAACCCATCGCGACGCCGTTACAGAGAAGCAAGGTTTTTCCGCCGCTTGTCTGCCGGATGATCGGGGTAGGAGAGCAGACCGGCCAGTTGGAAAAAATGCTCACCAAGATCGCTGATTTTTATGACGATCAGGTCGATACCGCTGTTGCCGGCATGACCAGTCTTATAGAACCTCTGGTCATCGCTCTTTTGGGCGTGCTTATCGGAGGCATCGTCATCGCTCTTTTTCTGCCGATATTTAAGATCACCGAGCTTCTCGGCAAATAAGAGTTTACCGGAGGTGTTGAATATGAAAAAGATCCTTGCCGTCATGTTATGCATATTATGCGCGCCTATCGCGAGTTTCGCCCAATCCAGCAATACGGAAGTCCTCACCATAACTACTTATTATCCTTCGCCTGCCGGGGTATACCGGAGTCTTAAACTTCAGCCCGGGAACGAGCCTGCATCGGGAGTCGCGGGGTGGATGTACTATAATCTTACCAACAATGTCATCAAATATCACAATGGCACATCTTGGAACGTTATTGGAAGCGGCCAGGAAGGGTATTGGAATTTGACCGGCACGAACCTCGCGAATACCAATTCCGGAAATGTCGGGATAGGTACTATGGCGGTTGTTCCGGCCGCGAAATTGGATGTTGCGGGGAACATAAGAGCGACAGGTATACAATCCACCGGCGCGATGGCGGCGGGCGGCGCTATGACTGTAGGCGGAGCTATGACGGTAGGCGGGACTATGACGGTAAGCGGGGCTATGACTGCCGGGAGTACCATCACGTCAAGCGGAACTATAACGGCGCCAGTATTTCTTTACTCTTCCGATCGTTCTCTTAAGAAAAATATTCTCCCTTTGAGCAATAGCCTCGAGAAGATCATGCGGCTTCAGGGGGTATCGTTTATATGGAAACGCGATAGCCGCGCGGATCTGGGATTGGTAGCCCAGGATGTGGAGAAGGTGTATCCCGAGTTGGTTTCTACAAACCTGGATACCGGCTTAAAATCTGTTGAATATGGGAATCTGATCGCGGCGCTTGTTGAAGCAGTGAAAGAACAGCAAAAGAGGATCCAGGCCCTTGAGTCCGAGGTTGCCGCATTGAAATAGTGAATTTAAAAATGAGTCCTATCGCGGGAATAATCCTATCGTTTTGTTTGACAGGTTGCATTTTTCTTCCTTTATCGGTGATTTTTGCCGACACTTCTTACAGAGTTTCTTCCGGATCAGAAAGAGAGATAAAAGAGCATAACGTGCAATGGAAGGTAAGAAATTCTTGTTCCTCGGATATTTTTGTCCCTACCCGGACGTCTGCTGAATGGTCCGCGTTCATCGCTAACAAGCCCTCGTGCCTGCAATTTACCGCGATCCCGGTAGGCGCCTGCGGATCGGCTGCCGGTATACCTAGCCGGATCATGCCTGCCGCTAATCTGTGCCGGGCGGGAATCCCGTCAGCCGTAGCCCCTAGAGAAGCCGATTTTAACTGGAGATGGACGTGCGGCGGAGCCGTTACCTGCACCTCTCCCCATGAATTAGTGAGTTATCAGTATCCACGGACTTATAAGGGCCGAGCGGAATGCGCTGCGGCGGGGGGTGTTCCTAAATATGGTCTGGACCCGGGTTCGACCGCGCTTTATTGTAACCTCTGTCCGGGGAACGCGGGTGGAGGATGTGTTGGGTCCAACTGTCCCGGAGGCTGGAACACGTATTCGTGGATAAAGTGTTCGTCAGATCAATGCTCATCGGCAGAGCAGTTGAATCCAGCTAATTACCGGTATATGTGTTATTAGAGGATATGATACCGTGTGGAAAAATGCGGGCGGGGTTAGGTTATCATGGCGGCACTGCGGTGGAGTGGGAGCCGGGCGGCCCGGATATTATATGCATGTGTTTTTGAAAGCGGGTTAACTCCGTCGCTGTTTCGCGGCTTACGCGTTCCCGGCAATTATTTTAAAATAGTTGTTGACAAATTTATGCGCCGATGGTATAGTTACTGACCCTGCAGCAATAAGTGCAGAAAAAA
>JBAYMQ010000235.1:0-2682 GCA_041663465.1 Candidatus Omnitrophota bacterium
CGAACATGGCGCCGAACATGATAAGAAAACTGATAGCGACAAAAATGGTCGGGTCGATCGTGCCGTAACGCGGAATACCGTATGCCTCGATCAGCATCTCGAACGGTTTAATTGCCCGACCGTGTTTAAACTGCACGGGGACTTCTTCACGCGCGATATCCATAGATTCCGGGCTGCGGGATTCGATATAAGAACTGCCGCCGATGGATTTGATCGCGGCCATCACGGAATCTTTATCGGCCTTGGGCACCCATCCTGAAAACAGCGCGGTTTTATCCGTAAGGCACGAGTAGCGTTTCGCTTCCAAAAGCGATTTATTCACCCTGACCGCCGAATATATTGCGCCGATCTCCGCCGCGTGCTGATTGGCTATAACTTTTACCTGGCTTTCAAGCTGCGCGATCCTTGCCCGGGTCTGCCCAATCTTTTCCGCAAGCTTCGCCTGCGCCTCTTTTGACACCTCGGCGGCTTCCTGAGGATACGCTATCTCCTCCCAGGCGACGTCGCGCAATACTTTTTCAAGCAGCATCCGGTCCCGGCGCAGGCCGATCACCATTGCCAAAACCTTAACCCCCTCTTTACGGAACGGATAGATCACGTGGGGAATGTCAACAAGGCTCTTTTCGAGAACAGGCATATTTTTCTCTTCGATCTTCCCCGTCGACACCTCTAAAAAAGAATACAGGGAACGACGCTTGGTCTGGAACGGCATATAATCGCGCACATGCGCTATAATCGACTGATCTGTAGCTACCTGCTGTTCCAGCTCCGCCTTATTGTCAATGATCAATTTAACCTGTTTGTCGACAGTATCTAACAATCCTTGCGCGGCCGCGTAGGAAAAGCCCGAGATATCCTTGTTGTAAACTAAAGAAACGTCAAGTGACAACCTGCGCGAGATCTCCCGGATGTGCGCCTGCAACGCGTCGCACACCGCCATCTCTTTATCTATCTGAAACGACGAAAGCGAATGCAGCGTATCCTCTATATCGCGAAGATCGACCGGATGGAATACGCCCAGCGCCAGCAACCGCGAGGCAACCTCCTCGGTCTTTTCTTTGAGGACGACAAAGCTGACCAGTTCCATGGGAACGGGCGTTATCATAAGCTCAAAAGAGGCATGATCTCTTCCTTATGCCAGCCGTATTCTTTAGCGCGTAACAGGGAACGGATATTTTTGGTCTCTTTCTGCTTAAGGACCAAATATCCCATAACCGTTCCGATCGTAAAAGGGAAACCCGACAAGGCTGATTTTACTTCGCTCAAAAGAATCTCATACAGAAAATTCTCGATCAACAGCACATTATCCTGTGCCAGTTCCTTGATACCGGCATAGGGCCCGAGAGAAACAGATTCCACGACTTTCGCGAGACCGTCTGACGTATAATATTTGCGGACTTCATCTTTATGGATCCACTGCCCGCCGGGGATGAACCATTCAAGCATTTCACCTATCCCCAGCGAATAATATTTACGCAACCGGATAAGCCAATTGATATTCTCAATATCCACTTCGATCCCGAGGATCTTGCGCGCCACCTTCTGATCGACGGATGAGAACCGGTCTATACAAGAGATAAGGCGCCCGTAATAATCCACATCCAGCGCCGCTTCAAGATAAAAAGACGAATTATGTTCTTTATATACCTGCCGCGCGCGCAGCAACGGCTGCTTATACGGCGTATGATCCAACAACAGGATAAATTCTTCAATATGCTGCGCCGCGACCAATTTGGCGAAGTCGATCTCGTATGCTATGCGCCCGGGAACAATATGGTCCTGCCAGTCAACCGGCAGTTTGTGATGCCAGATACGCAAAATAACCTTAAGCTCTTCAATCTCATACCACTGGCACAAGAGCGCAACAAACTCCTGCTCCGCTTTACTTGAAAGCGTGCCAGCGACCTTATGAAAGATCTCCAGATCATATTTTACAAATTTCTTTTCAAGCTCCTGCAGATTATTCCCCGGGTCATTACTGCTTGAAAATAACCCCTGATACGGCGTCTTCTTGAGAATTTCTATACATTCAAAACAGTCCGCGGCCTCTAAAAGAGCGCTGAAAGTCGCGGGTTCCAGCAAGTAGGAACGCATCGCCCGGATCTTCGCATTCGCAAACGCGTATTTGGCTAATTGGCGCATAAGGGGCTAATCTTCAATCGACATTATCTTGGCAAAAATCTTCTCAGACACCCCGGAGATATCTTTTGAAAGCACACTGACCGATGACGCAACGCCATCCCGTGTCTTTTGGAGAGCTTCTTCCTTCTGGCGTATAAATTCCTGTTGAGACTCCAATTTTTTACGCTCAACAACGGCCGATGTGTCTTTTGAACTGCGGGCTATAATTTCCAGCGCCTCCTGGCGGGCTTTCTGGATCAAGTTCTCTGAGGATTTACGGGATTTCTCAATACAATCCTGCGCCAGCTGTTCTTCTTTTAGGATTCTTTCTACGATATCTTTCATTTCTTCCTACCTATTGGATTACAATGTGTTGGAAATCTGATAAAATATTATAGCTCCGGCTAACCCATTTGTCAAAGAAAACAAAAACACGGCCCCCAAGGGTAATTCCGGGGTAATTCCGGGGACACAGTACTTAATTCTATCTAAAATAACCCCTGGATTATCCTATAGCGACAGGCCCTCTCTCTTCTGTCCTGACCCGGATACATTCCTTAA
>JBAYMQ010000236.1:0-2678 GCA_041663465.1 Candidatus Omnitrophota bacterium
CCGGGCAAGACCTTAACTCCTTTAATCTCCGCGTGACCAAATCCCAGACTAAAACGGGGAAAACAGCATGGGAAGTATCCGGCAACACGAGAGAACACGCGGCTATGCTGAAAGCCGCAGGCGGGCGCTGGTATGGCCCGAAAAAGGTGTGGAGCTTCTATAATTCTGATCCGACAAGCGACATATTGTCGAGACTGGGGGTAGCCCCAAAACCCGCAGAAGCTCCCTTCTTCAAGGAAACCGGCGTCGATATGAAGGACGGCAAACTTGTCCCGCATGAGCATAAGCCATCCTTAACCAACGCCGCCGCCGAAGCCGGGAAAGGCATAGACGCCACTTATGACGCGCTGGCAGCGCTATTTAAGGCGAAGGCAAAAGAGACACGCGGCACCATGTCCGGGCTGGACTCCGATCTGTATGCAGCCGTCAAGCCGTTATTTGCAGAGGCGTATCAGCATTTCAAGGCGGCGGGCCGCGAGGTGAAGGATTGGATTGTTGAAGTCATTTCGCAGCTTAAAGCCCGTGGAATTTCCCCGGCGGAGTCAATGCCGTATGTGAAATATTTTTACATGAACGATATGAAGACGTTGACAAATAGTGAGGAAGGCGATACATTAAACTTAACGGGAGGTATTGATAATGCCCAAAACGATACACGCACAAAACCCGTGCAACAGCCCAATGTGGATGGAACATCTGGATTGGATGCTGGACAATTACCCACAAAGAACGCTGGCCCTGTTCCAGGAAAAGGAACTCAAGAAGTATCTGGATCACAAGACGGCGCTGGCAATGGTGAAGCTAACACAGTTGCAGGAGAAGGGACTAAAAGACGACCAGGCGGAAGAAGTAGTCAGGGCGTCGATAATCTCCCCGAGCAACGGCCCGGAACTGATGGACGAGGAAGTGACGGAGCTGACACCGCAGCAGCGGGCGCGGATACTGGCGTGGGCGGAGCAGGACTTTCCGGCCAACGAGGTGCCAATAACCGTATAGCCCCCGATGACGTTCTGTTCCATTCGGGTAAAGTGGCGCGCATCAACGCCAACATCAAAGCAATCACACTACTGAAAAAACTCGAAGCCAAGAACCGCCCGGCGACCGCCGAAGAAAAGAAAATCCTTCAGCAGTTTTCGGGATGGGGCGCTGTCACCGAAGATGTTTTCAAAGATAAATTCACCGACTATCTTGAATTACGCGCAAAAAACCTAGACACTTATAGATATACCGAACCATCCCATTACTTTTATAATTCCTCCGACTTAGAAAAATATAACGAGTGGGAAGAAAAATACGGCAAGAAACTTCATCCCCTCCTGGGCGGTATGCTCACGGAAGATGAATGGCGCATGGCCGCAGACTCCGGGCTGAACGCGCACTATACATCTCCTGAAATTATCAACGCCATGTGGAAGATGGCCGAGCATCTGGGCGTCAATAAGGGGCGTGTGCTTGAACCCGCCGCAGGCGTCGGGCATTTTCTCGGATTAATGCCGGATAATCTTATAGGCAAGGTCAAGCTGGCCGGGATCGAACTTGATCCGATCACCGGCGGGATTTTAAAGGCCCTTTATCCTGAAGCAAAAATTCAAGTCTCAGGATTTGAGAAGGCCAAGCTTCAAGATAATTTCTACGACATGGTTATTTCCAACTTCCCGTTTGGAGATTACCCCATCCACGACGCCGATCATGAGGCCTATAATAACTGGCATATCCATAATTACTTCTTTGCCCGGGCGCTGGATGCGGTAAGGCCCGGCGGTATCGTGATGGCGGTAACGTCGCGCTATACGATGGACTCCACCAAGAACGGCAAGGTCCGGGAATATCTGGCCAACAAAGCAGACTTCATCGGCGCGATCCGCCTGCCCGGGACTGCATTTGCCAAAAACGCCGGGACGTCAGTTACGACCGACATTATCATCCTGCAAAAGAAAACAGGAACGGCATACCCCTCTGCAACAAATTGGAGAACCGTCCTGCCGGTTAAAACAAAAGAAGGCGACAGCTTTAATGTTAATGAATATTTCACAGCTCACCCGGAAATGGTCTTAGGGGAGCATTCCTCAACTGGCTCAATGTATGGCGGCGGCAAGGAATATACGTTGACCCCACCCAAGGCGGGGACGATGCAGGAACATCTCGACCGGGTAACGGATACGCTCCCGCGGGATATAGTCGCTGGTGAATCAGCGAATGAAACCGTTGAGGAGAAGGAAGTCGCAGACCAGAACGCGAAGGACGGGACGTTTGTTATCCAGGGTGGAAAGCTTGGCCTGGTAAAAGGCGGGCTTATCGATCCGGTATCCTTTGCAGACAACGCCGCGAAGGTTAAACGGGCCAAGGAATACGTCGGGATTAAAGAAACCTATAAAAAACTTATCGACGCGATGAATAATGAAACCGCGACGGACGAGGAGATCGCGGAAATTCAGGCCACGATGAACAGCCTTTATGATAAGTTTGTAAGTAAGAATGGGCATTTCCATGACAGATCAAATAAATACCTGAACGAAGACGACGAGTATGTGCTGGCGCTATCACTGGAAGATGTGAAGCACCGCCCGGCCAAGAAGGGCGGGATTGACATCGTTGAGCCTTATTATGAAAAGGGCGACGCCTTCTCCAAGCGCACGGTTTACCCGTTCAGGGAGCCTAAAAGCGCGGATAATATTGAA
>JBAYMQ010000237.1:0-2661 GCA_041663465.1 Candidatus Omnitrophota bacterium
CACAGGTCATATATCGTGCGAATAAGCTTGGCCAGCCTTTGTTCAAGGTCCGTCGAAAGTTTTTTGAGCTTGCCCGTATCCAGCCTGATACCGTTCAATTGCATGTCGGACAATACTTCCACGAGCGGCATCTCAAGCGTTTCAAACAACGGGAGTAAGCGATTATCCCGCAACGCGGCTTTCAAAACAGGATATACGCGGCGGATCGATCCGATCTCGTTCGCGCTCTCCGCCGCCACTAGATCCGCGTCCCCGGGCGCGCCCGGCTCTTTAAGATATTCCCAGACAATATCCCGCAATTTAAATGAAGGCCGCGCTGGGTTCAGCAAATATGCCGCGATCATGGTATCGAAATACAGGCCGCGCAAAACTATGCCTTCGGCGGCCAACGCGACTTTTATCTTTTTAAGATCGTGGCCGACTTTCCTTATTGCCGGATCTTCCAGTATCTGTTTGGTGCACCCTCCGGCCTTTTCGACCCGGAAAACCTTATCCGATACGCCAAACACCATGGAATCCCGGATCTCTCCGGCGATGTACAATTCAGCCGAAGGCTGCGCGCAGAGCGCGGGTAGATCTTTATCGGTAACATACACTGCCGTGACAACCGGAGCCGCCGGCTGCGCCGACGCGGGCAGATCTTTCAGGAACGCTTTAAACTCGAGATCCGTAAAGATCTCCGCCAGTTTTTTAACATCCGGCTCTTGTATGGCAAGCGCTTCCAGGCTGAACGCGAGATCCATGTTGTCGTCAAGGCTGGCCAGTTCCTTATTCAAACAAATCTGCGGCGCGTTTTCCTCTATGGCCTGGCGCAGCTTAACGGGGGTGATCGCGCCGGCAGAACGGATGATCTTTTCTATTGCCCCGTATTCGGAAAGAAGCGCCACAGCTTTTTTTTCACTTATGCCTTTGATCCCGGGGATATTGTCCACGCTGTCCCCGATCAAGGCGATCAGATCGGGGATCTGCGCCGGGGCAAGACCGAACTTATCCTTTACGCGAGCCGCGTCATACACGGCGTCTTCCGCCTGCGGGCTGATAACCGAAATATCCTCGTCTACAAGCTGCAACAGATCTTTATCCGATGATATCACCGTGGATTTGACCCCGTGTTTCCTGGCCTGATGAGCGAGCGTTGCGATAATATCATCCGCCTCATACCCCTCACGTTCGTATAATGGAATGCCATAAGCGCGCACGATCTCTTTTATAAAAGACATCTGGCTCGACAATCCGTCCGGCATAGCCTCGCGCTGCGCTTTATATTGGGCATATTTTTTCTGCCTGAACGTCGCGCGGGAAACATCGAAACAAACAGCCAGAAAATCAGGCTTATGATCCTTGATGATCTTGCGCAGCATACGGACAAAACCGAACACCGCGTTGGTTTGCTGCCCTTTTAATGTCGACAGGTTGCGGATGGCATAGAAAGCCCTATAACAAAGAGCAGTGGCATCGATCAAATAAACGGTCGCGTTACCCATTTTTCAAAAAAGTATGCATGGGAATTAGTAAAGGGATGGCGATTTTGACCTACAGGTAATAACGCTATAACTCTTTCTCACGTATGTATTATTGTTTGAGATATCAATTGTAAGATAACTCTCTGATATTTGGGCAGGTTACATCCTTACTATGATGATATCAAATCATGCGTTTCTGTCAAGAGAAAATTATCCTAAAAACGCCAGGATGGTTTTAAGTTCTGCGTGAGTAGGAAGCGCCTGATCCTCCTCCATTCTTAAAATGTCAATAAGACAGGCAAAAACCTTTTCGAGGCTCCGCCTGGAATCATTTTTATACATGCATACCGCGATATATTCCTTGATCCTGCTATACGGCATTTCCGGCGCAAGCATATCCTCCCGTATCAGGATCCACTCCGCGTCCAGGTCTTTGATCTTGGAATTCGCCGCGAGCTGCTGCAATTGCGGCATAAAAGCCGGCGCGGGCGCAGGCTGCCCGGCAACGGGAATAGCCCGGAAATCGATCCCCCCCGGACCATTTTTCTGTTTGCCGCCGTCTTTATTGTCCCGGTCAGGATTTCCGATATACCTGTCGGCAAAGCCCTCAGGATCGCTGGAAGAAAGAAGCTCTCTGGTAAATCTAATTATTTCATCAGGACGAATATCCCCCTTGAACCCGGCTATGACCCTTTTAAGATGCCCTGTAACCGCTTCAGGATGTCCGGGGGATTCGGCTATGATCTGAAGGACATAAACCAGCTGCGCCTGGGAACATCCGGATTTTATAAGTTTTTCCACGTTATCCGCTCCCATGAATGAAACCAGACCCCGGGCGACCGCGCCGCTTCCCATGGTTTTTAAAATGCCGGCCGCTTTAAAACGCACCTGCCAATTGTCGTCTCGCAAGGCCGCGCTCAACGGCCCGATAGCGGATTCGCCCGACCATCTTATTGCGCTGGACGCGTGATCGATAACAAAACTTTCTTTTTCTCCCAACATCCCGATCAAAACCCGGATTATTTCCGGATCCCCGCTTCCCGCCATATTCCCCAGACCCTTGGCGGCGTAAGAATAAACCAGGATATTTTTATCCAGCAAAACTTTAAACAACGAGCCTTTAGCTTTATCCCCGCCGATCATGCCCAAACACCAAACCACGCCCGCCTTATATTCCGGGTCGCTTTCCGAAAGTTCG
>JBAYMQ010000238.1:0-2657 GCA_041663465.1 Candidatus Omnitrophota bacterium
AAGCAGGCTTTTTACCAGGGTGCATCTGGTGGCTGTTGTGGGAAAGGATTTCCCGCCTGCGTATGTGCGATTTCTCGAGCGGCGCGGCATCATTTTGGACTCCCTTTTACAGGCGGCGGGCCCGACATTCCATTGGGCTCGAGAGTATCAGCGGGATCTGAATAACGCGCTAACCAAAAAGACGGAGTTGGGGGTTCTGGCGTCGTTTTGCCCGGCCGTCACGCCTTTGCAAAGACGGATCAGGAACGTTTTTTTGGCGAATGTCGATCCCGATATCCAGCGGTCGCTCCTTGATCGCATGGACGCTCCCGGCCTTGTGGCCCTTGACAGCATGAATTACTGGATACAGAATAAGCGGCGGTCGTTGATTCGTATGCTCAAACGCGTTACGATCTATGTGGCTAACGATCAGGAGGCGCGCAGCTTGACGGGAGAGCACAATTTGCTTAAGGCGGCGCAGGGGCTTTTGCGCATGGGGCCGTCCATGGTGTTGATAAAAAAAGGCGAACATGGGGTCATTTTTTGTTCCGAAAAATATATGTTCAGCTTGCCGGCGTTCCCGACGCAGCGGGTTATAGATCCGACGGGCGCAGGCGATACATTCGCGGGCGGGTTTATGGGGTATTTGGCGCGCGCAGGGAAGCTCGATCATAAAAGCATCAAGCAGGCGCTGGTGTACGGCACGATCGTCGCTTCTTTCAATGTTGAGGCGTTCGGATTGGATAAGACATCGCTGTTGACCATGAAGGATCTGGGCAGGCGGTTGCAGCAGTACCGGCAGATCGTATTATTTTAAGGAGGCGGGGCATGTTAGAAGAAAAGATCCTCGATGATTTCAAGTGCGCTATGAAACAAAAAGATTCGTTGAAAGTATCTACGCTTAGTTTCCTTCGCGGCCAGTTGGGGTATGCCGCGCTTGAAAAGAAAAAGGATAAACTCGATGACGCCGATTGCATCGCGGTTATCAAGAAGCTTATGAAACAGCATCAGGATTCTATCGAGCAATTTACCGCGGGCGGACGGCTTGATCTTGCCGAAAAAGAGGCCAAGGAAATGACGATCCTCAAGGATTACGTGCCCGTGGAAATGTCCGGCGAAGAGGTCGGCAAGATCGTTGAGGAGGTCGTGGCCTCTTTGGGCGCGTCAGGCATGAAAGACATGGGGAATGTCATGAAAGAGGTCCGCGTTAGAACGGCCGGAAAAGCTGACGGTAAGATGATAAGCGACATCGTGCGGGAGCGGTTGGCAAAATCGTGAAATGTACGGGTAGTTTTTTTGGCTTGCAATTTTATGCGCGCGTATTACAATAATATAATATTTAACTTGAAAGGGGGAGTGCAGCTATGAAAAGATGGGGATTTGTAGTATTTGTGTTAGCCGCTGCGATCTGTATCGCGGGGTGTTCCAAAAAGACTGAGTCTCTTGAAGATATGCAGCAACCTATGTCTCCGGAGGATCTCAACAGGCTTTCGACCCAGAACGGGACTATCGCGCCTGCGGTTCCGGGAACTACGCCGACCGCTATGACACCTGTAGCGAGCGTTGTGGAATCATCAGCGACAGCGCTTGAATCTTTGCCGCCGTCAGGGCCGTATAAGCCGACAGCGATCGAGATCCAGACAGCGTTGAAGTATGCAGGATTCTATACCGGTAACGTGGATGGCAAGGTTGGGCCGAAGACCAAAGCCGCGATCGAAGAGTTTCAAAGGGCCAACGGCCTTGTCGTGGACGGTAAAGTCGGGCCCAAGACCTGGCAGGCATTAGGTCAATATTTGAACCAGGCAATAACACCTACGCCGGTTGCCGAATAAGCAATCCCGCAGGGCTTGAAAAAAGTCTGTTCCATGCTATACTTATCATGGCCGATAAAGGCAAACCTCGAGAAATCGGGGGACATCCCGGATCGAGCAGACTCGAAAACTAAAATTCCGGGATCCCGTAACTTGGCACCACTGTGAGTTCGGGGCAAAGCCACAGACCTACGTTAGCCGCTTGCTGCAGGGTGCGTGCGGGTGCGGGCGCCCTGGGGCGCGCGGGTGATATGGTGGCTGGGTTGCCGAGATGATGAAGGTGGAGTACGCCTTTATCGGCTTTTTAACAAACTAAATCCCAACAGAAATGGTGGGATTTTTTTTTGTCAGTGGTATAATACAACCTATGATCCGTTTTCCTAGAGATTTTCTGTGGGGCGCGGCTACCAGCGCGCACCAGGTCGAAGGCAATAATACGGGCAGCGACTGGTGGAAATGGGAACAGGGCGGAGGCGGCAAAGAGCCGTCTGGGCTTGCCTGCCGGCATTATCTGCAGTACCGGCAGGATTTCGACCTTGTGCGATCTCTCGGGCACACGTGCCATCGCCTTTCTATAGAGTGGAGCCGCGTCCAGCCGGCCCGCGGAGAATTTTCTCTCGAAGCCCTCGATCATTATAAAGACGTTATCGCCGCTCTCAGGGAGCGTCATATCGAGCCCGTGGTTACGTTACATCATTTTACCAATCCGCAGTGGTTTACGGATATGGGCGGTTGGGCGCATCCTGAAGCCGTAAAGCTTTTCCGCGCGTATGCGGAACGGGTTATAGATGTTTTGGCCGGAGATGTGACCTACTGGGTGACGATCAATGAGCCGTTGATCTATTTGTTTTATGGTTATATAGCCGG
>JBAYMQ010000239.1:0-2642 GCA_041663465.1 Candidatus Omnitrophota bacterium
CCAGAAGTCGTCGAACGCGAAACTCCCATGCCGTATCAGCATCCGCGGAAAAAAAACAACAGCCAGTATCGACAAGAGCAGCAAGATACCGTTAACTTTGATCCGGTGTTTCATGATCTCCTCTCCGTTATGAAAAAAGGGGGATCTTCGCCGGGCACTGTCCCGCGAGGACACATTTCAAACACTCAGGTTTCTTAGCGCCGCACACGCGCCTGCCGTGTTCGATCAACAAATGCGAAATATGCCCCCAGAGCTTCTTATCAACCTGTTCCATCAGATCCCGCTCTATTTTCCCGGGATCGTCATTTCCGCTCAAACCCAGCCGCCGGCTTAACCGCCGCACATGCGTATCTACCGCGATGCCCTCGGTTTTGCCGAACGCGTTATGCAAAACCACATTCGCGGTCTTTCGCGCTACTCCGGGCAATTGTATAAGAGCCTCCATCGTATCCGGCACCTTGCCGGCGAAATCACGCGTGATCATCTGCGCAGCGGCAATTATATTTTTTGCCTTGTTGTGATAAAAACCTGTCGAGCGGATACTCTGCTCGAATTCACGCACATCCGCCTTCGCGTAGTCCGCCGCCTTTTTATATTTCAAAAACAGCTTTTCTGTTACCATGTTTACGCGGGCGTCGGTGCATTGCGCCGACAATATTGTCGACACCAGCAACTGCAGGGGATCGGCGAATCGAAGCGCGATCCGCGCCTCCGGGTATTCTTTATCCAAGAGCGAAATCAGATGTATTATTCTCTTTTTCATTCGGCCTTATTACTTGAAGATCACACCCGTTGCCATGCTCCAGAACAAAAGATCCAGGTGTCCGATCGGAACGCGGCATCTGCCGGCAAAGACGCGCAGCTTCTCTTCTATCTCTAAATATAGTTTCCTTGTAAGGCTGCCCGGGATCTCATTAATAACCCCAAGATCTTTGAGATTACGCAAAATATGGACATCCAAAATAGCCAAATCCCCGCCCAATCCAATATTGCGAAGGAAGTGGCTGGCTTCCTTATACCCGATGCCCTTGATATTATTTACCAGCCATTCACGCGCGGCAACAGGAGAAATCCCGGATATCTTTTCTTTTATCCTGATCTTTCCCGCGACGCTGAGTTGATTGCGCGCCGCAAGAATATACCCTGTTTTGTTCCTGTAAAACCGCGCTTTTTTTACATGCGGCCGGATCTGACCGGCATCGCCGTCAAAGAGCAATCCTGAGGATTTTAGCTTCCGTATGATCCCGTCGCATACCAGCGCCTTGGCCTGGGGCGTAAGAATGCAAAAACACAATTCGCCGAAGATATCGCGCTCGCTGCCTTTACCCGTTTCTTTGAAATACGCCAAACGCTCTATGATCGCGAGCTTTTGCTGCCGGTATCGGCCCCTGAGGGCCGCGATCTTATCTTGCCGCACGACCATGCGGTCACCCCTTAAGGATCTTTATCCAGACTTCCCTGGCCCGCGGGCCGTCGGATTCGCAAAAGTAAATACCTTGCCACGTGCCCAGCTGCAACCGGCCTTGCTCCACAATGACAGACACCGACGATCCCAGGAGCGATGACTTGATGTGGCTGTCCGAATTCCCCTCCGCGTGCGCATAATCGCCGTTTGCGGGGATCAATTTATTTAACGCTCCGGTCATATCCTTTGCGACTGCGGGATCAGCGTTTTCGTTGATCGTAAGCCCGGCAGTCGTGTGCGGACAAAACACCACACATAGGCCGTCGGAGATACCAGACGACCGCAGCGCGGATCGCACCTGAGGCGCGATATCTATCAGTTCGATACGATGTTCCGTATTTATAGATAATCGCTGCATTATTTCTTCGCGGGCGTCCGGCGAGGCTTCACGGCGCCTTTCTTATGGTATTCCTGTAAAGACTTAACATCAAGCTCTTTCTTAACCAGCATCTCTATGCCGTTTACCGTAGCCTGCGCTCCAGATATCGTGGTTGTGTACGGGATATTATACAGAACCACATGCGATCGGATCTTAACTTCGTCCTGACGGGGGATCCTGCCGGTCGGAGTATTGATGACCATCTGGATCTTGCCGTCCTTCATAAGGTCCAGGACGTTCGGCCTGCCCTCGGCGACTTTGGGCAACTGTTTAACCTCTATGCCGTTCTTCTCCAGGGCCGCAGCCGTACCCGATGTGGAATAAATATTGAATCCCAGATCCTTCAGTTTCTTGGCGATAAACACGATGGCGCGTTTATCGTGATCCCTTACCGAGATGAACACGTTGCCTTTTTTCGGAAGATTCTGGCCTGCGGCAATCTGGCTCTTGATATACGCCCTGCCGAAATCCTTATCGATCCCCATAACCTCTCCGGTCGACTTCATTTCGGGGCCCAGTATCACATCCACTCCAGGGAAACGGTTGAACGGGAACACGGATTCTTTAACCGAAAAATGCGCTGGGATGACCTCTTCGGTAAATCCCAGTTCTTTCAGTGTCTTGCCCAGCATCACCTTGGTCGCCAGTTTCGCCAGGGGCACCCCGATGGCCTTGGAAACAAAAGGAACCGTGCGCGACGCGCGAGGATTAACCTCGAGAACATAGACCTTGTCGTCTTTGATCGCGTATTGCACATTCATAAGGCCGACAACATTGAGCTCTTTGGCCATTTTATAC
>JBAYMQ010000240.1:0-2611 GCA_041663465.1 Candidatus Omnitrophota bacterium
ACCCGCGCGGCGCTATTCATCCGGGGCTGGCATCCGCACAACAACAAAATCGCCAGGAACCTGGACGCCTTCAACATTGTTTTAAAATTCATGGGTTTACGGATCAATTATTCACCGTCATAAAAGGATATTTTATCGAAAACGCCCCAGAAGCTTCTCCAAAGGAAGCGTATTCAGCACATCTGCCGCCGCAAGCCAGCCCCGCCGGGCCATCGCGAGGCCGAAACGGATATATGCCAGATGTTCAACCGCGTGAGAATCGGAATTAATACAGATCTTTACCCCCGCGTCTTTTGCCCTGCGGCAATTCAGATCATTCAAATCCATGCGATCGGGAAATGAATTGATCTCAAACGCCGTATTGGTCTCTTTCGCCTTCTTAAAGATCCCGTCAAGATCAAGTTCATACGGATCGCGCACGCCGCGCAGCCTGCCTGTCGGATGGGCGATAATATTCACATAAGGGTTCTCGCAGGCCTTCACGATCCGTCTGGTTATCTGATCGGCCGGCTGTTTAAGACCGGTGTGAACAGCGGCGATAACAATTTCAAACTCTTTTAGAATATCGTCGGGATAATCTATACCGCCTTCCGAATCGATATCAGCCTCCGTTCCAAAAAGTATTCTAAACGGCTTTAATCTTTCATTAAGTTTATCTATCTCTTTGCGCTTCCCGGCCAGATCCCGCGCGCTTAACCCGTGCGCGACTTTCAGGCTCGGGGAATGATCAGTAGAGGCGATATACGAGTACCCCCGCTTGCGCGCGGCAATAGCCATTTCCTCGATAGTGCATGTTCCGTCGGACCAGATAGAATGGACATGCAGATCGCCCTTGATATCCGGCTCCTCCACAATATCCGGCAGCGAGCTCGCAAGCGCTTTCTCTATCTCACCCGAATCCTCGCGCATTTCCGGCGGGACATACTGCATATTCAGGAACTTGAATATCTCCTGCTCGGTCCGGCCGCAAACCAGTTCATCCGATTTCGTGAACACCCCGTATTCATTGATCTTATGGCCGGTTTTTTGGGATAGCGCGCGAAGCTTGACATTAAAATCCTTCGAGCCTGTAAAATAGAGCAAAGCCGCGCCGAACGATTTCTTTTCGATCACGCGGCAATCGACCTGCACGCCCTCCGCGGTACGGACGGAAGATTTAGTCGCGCCCTTCGACTGGATCGAACCCACAAGCGGCAGAGCCGTAAACTCATCCATAACCGGGCGGGGATCATCCGATATGACCAGAATATCTATATCGCGAACAGACTCTCTCTGGCGGCGCAGACTGCCCGCGGGAATGACCTGCTCCACTTCGGGCAAACGCCGCAGCCCTTTAATAAACCCATCGGCCACAGATTGGGCCTCAAACAAAGACATGCGTTCCTTATCTTTCCTGACCAGCGCGATGCCTTTGAGTATATTTTCAAGGGTTTTTTCTTTTATCCCCTGGACGCCGTCAAGCCTGTGCGCTTTGATAGCTTGTTCCAGCGCGTCGATACTGTTGATATTGTGTTCCCTGGAGAGAAGCCGGGCTGTTTTGGGGCCGACCGTAGGTATGGCGAGCAATTCAAGGGTGCCATCGGGTAAAGTTTTTTTCAGATCCCTGTAAAACCGCAGCGATCCGGTGGTCACGATCTCGCGGATCTTTTCCGCGAGGTCTTTGCCGATACCCGGGATGGATGTCAGGGTATTTTGAGCGACAGCTTTTTCTATATCCCAGCTTAAATTCTCGATGACCCCGGCTGCGCGGTCATAAGCGCGCACGCGAAAAATATTCTCGCCTTTTATCTCAAGAATCTTCGCGATATCGCGGAATACCTGGCTGACTAATTGATTTTTCATTCATGCAGAAAGACCTTGATGGTCTTAAGCACATCCGCCGGACGGACAAGATGCTTAACCATATAATAGACGGCTCCCAACCTCTTGGCCTCATCCTTCTCCTGTTTGGAGTCCCTGGCGGAAAGAATGATAACGGGAATTTTCGACGCCAGGGGAAGCTCCTTTATCACCGCGAGCACCCCGAATCCGTCCAGCCCGGGAAGGATCAGATCCAGTATGATCAGATCGAACATTTCTTTTTCAAGAATGGCCAGGGCTTCCTTTCCGTCGCCGGCGCATTTAGATTGTATACCGGCTTGCTCAAGGGTGATCGCGAGCATATCTCGGCTCATCCTGCTGTCGTCAACTATAAGAATTCTCTTTGGCATGCGCCGCCTTCTCCTCAGATAAATTACATTGATTTAGAATAACTCGACTCAATAACCTTCACTAAAGCGACCAGCATCGCGTTCGCCGGCACCGAAATCCCGAGTTCCTGCCCGAACCGCACGATCACCCCGTTAATGAAATCCACCTCCGTGCGTTTCTTGCGCAGCACATCCTGCAGCATGGACGACACATTCGTAGCCGTGGACTCGCAAACAGATTCCACTTTAGCCAACGGGTCATCATACAATAATTTAACGCGTTTGCGCTTGGCTACCTTGACGGCTTCGGTCACTGCTTCCCGCAAGATCTTGCGGGAGCCTTCGAATTCCATTAAATCCCCGTTACGCAGCCGCGTTATAGCGGTTAACGCGTTGATCCCGGTATTGATAATCAGTTTCGA
>JBAYMQ010000241.1:0-2611 GCA_041663465.1 Candidatus Omnitrophota bacterium
GCCTGATCTAAAGCGGGTAATATAACCAAGGAGAGGCCAAAATGGACATGCTTGCAGTTATTCAAAAACGTCGGAGTGTCCGGGAATATTTGAAAAAATCCCTTCCTAAAAAGTGTCTGGAAAAAATAGCCGATGCCGCGAGATTCGCTCCCACAGCCCGGAATCTGCAGCCATGGGAATTTGTCATGATAACCCGCCCCGATGTTTTAAAACAGATAGCGGATATTACAGATCACGGTAAATTCATTGCCGGAGCGCAGGCCTGCGTGGCTGTTTTTGGCGATAATAGTAAATATTATCTTGAGGATTGCTGCGCGGCGATCGAAAACGCAATACTGGAGGCGGCAAGCTTGAAGATAGGTTCTTGCTGGGTTGCAGGAGACAAGAAACCGTATGCGGCAGCCGTGAATAGCTTGTTGGGTGTGCCCGATACATTAAAGCTTGTAGGCCTTATCGCCCTGGGATATCCTTTGACCCGGAAAGCGCTGCGAATCATAGATAAAAGAAAGCTTGAAGATGTGCTGCATTGGGAAAAATTCTGAAAGCGCTCTCAAAAAGGTGAGGCCGGCCGCTTGAAAAAGAGCCTGCGGCAAGGTATAGTTATAGTGTGGTATCTATAATAAAATCAATAAGATAAAACAAGCGGATGGGTATGAGGATCGGCATTCCGGGGTTCATATTCATCTGCTTCTGCTTATAAAGGAGCAATTTGTATGCCTGAGATCCCGCTGTTTGTGATCATAGCTGTAAGTATTGTTCTCGGGGTGGTTTATTTTCTGTTTTTAGCTCCCTCTAATGGCCCTAAAGATCCCAAAAGGGTTATTTCAGGTAATGACCAGGATCAGGCGGTACGCGGAGTTAAGATAGCCAAACTTGAAGGCGTGATCGAAGCGTTGAAGCTTGAGCTGGAAAAATCCAATCAGGGGAACAGTGTCGCGCGCGCGGAAATAGAAAAAGCGCATAAGGAAACCGCTGACGCTGTTGCCGATCTCAAACGCAGGCAGGACCGCGACAACGCGAATGTAGAAGTATACAATAAATTAAAACGCGACGCTTCGGCGATCAAAGAGCAGCTTATAGGTAAAGAAAAAGATCTGGCGGATGAATTTTCCAAGAACGTGGATTTTGTCCGTACGATACGCGATTTGAACATGACGATAGAAGGGCTGGAGAAAGCCAATACCGCGAAAGCCGAAGAGATAGAAAGACTCAAACATCAGGTCGCAGGCCATGCGGCGGCGGTCAAGGCCGGAAACGCGCAGATACAGGAACTTCAGAAGGCGATCGCGGATTACAAAAAACAATTGGAAGAAAGCGAATGGATACCGAAAAAAGAATTCAGAAAGCTGAATGATGAGTTTACCGAACTTGAAAAAGATCTTGAGGACAAGGAGCGTCAGCTCGAGCTTAAAGATGAAAAATTGAAAGAAGTGTACCAGCGGACGCGTCGTCTTGAACAGCAGTTCAAAGATCTGTCGCAAGAAGAACAACTTGGGAAACAGCCCGCGCAGTCCGAAGAACAGCCTTTTGCGGAAGCTGTGCCGGCAGAGCCTTCGGAAGTTCTTCTTCCGGCTCCGGCAGAACCCGTCGCGCCGGTTGAACCGCTCGCTGAGGTGCCTTCTCCGGAAGCGGCGCCCGCAGCGACTGCCGCGACGCAACCCGAAGCGATCGTGACCGCGGCGGAAGAAAAGAGTCCTGTCGAGCCGGACGCGCCGCCGGCGGCGGCCGAGCCCGCCGCCCCTCTTGCGCCGGATCAGGCAGAGCAGCTGGAAGAGTCCATGCCGAACGCGCAAAAAGAAGAAGCGTTGAGTATCCCGGTCGATCTGCATCTTGAAAAAGTCAGGAATATAGGGATCATGGCGCATATCGATGCGGGTAAGACAACGACATCCGAACGCATACTCTATTATACCGGAAAATCCCATAAAATAGGCGAGGTCCATGAAGGCAAAGCCCAGATGGACTGGATGAAACAAGAACAGGAGCGGGGGATCACTATTACGGCCGCGGCAACGACTTGTTTCTGGAAAGATCACAGGATCAACCTGATAGATACCCCGGGTCATGTTGACTTTACCGCGGAAGTGGAACGCAGCCTTCGTGTTTTGGACGGAGCGGTCGCCGTATTCTGCGCGGTCGGAGGCGTTCAACCCCAGTCTGAGACCGTGTGGCATCAATCCGATAAATATCATGTGGCGAAGATAGGTTTTGTCAACAAGATGGATCGTCCGGGAGCGGATTATTTCGGCGTGCTCGCGGGGATAGAAAAGATGCTCCAGGCGAATGTTGTGCCTTTGGTTATCCCGCTCGGCGCTGAAGAAAATTTCAAAGGCGTTATCGATCTTCTGGAAATGAAGGCTATTGTGTTCGACGAGGAGACTCAGGGGAAGGATTTCCGTGAAGAAGATATACCCGCCGAATATATAGAGGAAGCGAAAAAATACCGTCATTCGCTTATTGAAAAGGTGTCGGCGCTGGATGACGATCTGATGAAGAAATATCTGGAGGCTCCAGCGACCATTACCAATGATGAACTGGAGAAAGCTATCCGGAAAGGCACGGTCGGGAATCATGTTGTGCCTTTTCTGTGCGGATCCTCGTTCAAGAATAA
>JBAYMQ010000242.1:0-2608 GCA_041663465.1 Candidatus Omnitrophota bacterium
GACGATCGCCGCCCCGGCGAACAGTATTGCCGCGCACACATACGCTACCCCTGCCAGCACATGCTGAAATGAAGTCGTAACCTCGATAGACGCAAATACAGCGAATAATATAACAAGCACCCCGAGCGTGAACATACCCTTTACCATTCCGCCTCCATTTTCACGTTGATTGATCATTTCGAAAACGCAAGATGCCCCAGCGCGACAAAATTGCCTATGGGAACCAACACGATCACAACTCCCAGCCACGAAGGCTTCGAGCATGCTTTTGCCACTTCTATCCAGACGATAATAGAGAAAACAATGTTCACAACAGGTATCAGCATGAGGATCGTCCACCAACCCGGCCGTCCGGCGATCCGGCATAACAGGACGACATTCACAATAGGTATCCACGCATACCACGATCTTTCAGACTGTCCTGCCTTCTCAGCGATACGCTTCAGGCTAACCGCGCAAAAGCAATACGCGGCGACAATGAATAAAAAAACAAACATTTCTATCTCCTTTTCAATAAAATTTGACTCGCGTGGATATTGTAAATCGAAAAGTACGCCAAGGCAATGGATTTTATGCCGCGGACGGGGTCAACCTTGCCTTCAGCCTTCGCGGCAAATTCCGCCTCGGATAGACACAGTCACTTCAATTAAAGGAATATTCTTCCCTGAAGCTTTCAACGCTTCACGCGTTATATTCAATAACCCGGAACAGCACGGAACTTCCATATGCGCGGCTGTGATCGATCTGATGTTACAATCTTTGAAGATGCGGCACAGCTTATCCGCATACACATCCAGCCCCTGGTCAAGCTTGGGGCAAAAGTTAATCAGGATATTATTCTTTAATAAAGCCCCGTGGAAACCCGGATAGGCAAACCCCACGCAATCCGCGGCAATAAGCAGGCTGGCGTCTTTTAAAAACGGGGCTAAAGGATTTACCAGATGTAATTGCACCGGCCAGTTCTGCAATTGCGAGATGATACCCGCGGATCGAACAGTTTTTTTTCCTTTATCCGCTCTTAAGTCAAAAACTTTAGAGCCCGGACAACCATGGGGGATCAGTTCCGGCGGTTCCCGCAAAAGAGTGATCGCGCCCCGCGGACATTTACCGATACACGCGCCCAGACCATCGCATGAAGAAACGCGCGCGACCTTTGCCTTGCCGTTGATCATCCGGATCACGCCTTCGTGGCATGCCGAAGCGCACAGACCGCACCCGTCGCACTTAGTCCCATCTATGACCACTCTTATCTTATCCACGGCTTCCCTTATTTCCCGGTTATGATCTGCTTGATAATATCATCCAGCTGCTTGTTGAATTCATCCGCCCGCTCGAGCATCAGAAAATGGCCGCAACCCGGAATGATCCGCAGATTGAACGACTTTACGTACTTGCGATTTACTTCCGGCTTGGAGGGCCAAAGATCGGAACTCAAACACCACAAAGGAACATCTATACCCGGGGCAAGAGGGATCACTGACGACTTGAAATAACACTCCAGGGCGCTGACTCCGACAGCGGGATCCGCGTGAGACATCATTGCCGCAACCTCATCAATAAGTTTCGGATCCGTGTCTTTAACGAACATCTGGCTCACAAACTCGTCAGTGGCCTTGGCGAAATCGGCTTTGAACGGCCCCAGGAATTCATCAATCTTTTCGGGCGTCAGAACATACTCAATATCCTCCAGGGTATCAATACCGATAAGCCCTATTACCGAATGCTTAAGATTTTGATACGCTTCGATTATCGCCGTACCGGACATAGAATGACCTATCAAAATAACCTTATTCCCGTTTATGACCCGGACTACGGCCGCGATATCATCGCCGAAAGCCTGCTGCGTATATACGGATCTCTGCCTGCCGGATGCGCCATGACCCGCCAGATCCAACGTGACAACCTGGTATTTTTTCTCGAAATAAGGTATCTGTTCACGCCAGACGGAACGGTTGCAGCTCCACCCGTGGACAAATACCAGAACAGGACCGCCATCTCCATATACCGAATACGCTATAGGCACCTCGTCTTTCGAAAAAACTATCCTTTCATCCACCCCTGCCCGCGCCGAAATAGCGAATAACGCGGCCGCAAAGAAAACCGAAAAACATATAATACTGCGTAATATAATTTTCATATGGATCCTTTCTCAATAGATCACACTGGCGGCAACAAACCGCAATCGCTAATAGGAACCAGATATCCGTATTTTATCCCATGGAACGAGCTCTCAATACCGGCCAGGATCTTTTTTATCTGCGGCAAACTGTATATATCCGGCAATAAACCGTAGCCGTCATTCAAAACCGCGCTTAAAATAGCGTGGATCCTGCCTGCTGCCATCCTGGGGATCTCCGCCCGTTTATTCAGTTTTCCGTCGCGCGTAATAGCGTTACCCGCAAGGGCGGGATCGATGCGCTTAAACGCGCCGCGCTCGATAGGCGTTATACACGGCAGCAGAGGAACCGGCGGGGGAATACGCCTGCCCGTAATAATACCGGGCTGTCTATAAGGAACAACGCACACATTGCCGTTCTTTTTTTCAATGACAACCGCCCCCATACCTGTATACTTCGTATGAAAACCCGGTCTGATAACATCTCTCATC
>JBAYMQ010000243.1:0-2584 GCA_041663465.1 Candidatus Omnitrophota bacterium
CATTGCCTGGGCAACTGTGGTAAGCACGCTGGTAGGCAGTATTTTGAACGGCGCGTATATGAGAAAGCTTATGACCGGGAGCGTTCACGTCAGCGTCGCGACCATCGAAAAGATATTTTCGATAGGATGGCCCGCCGCTCTTTTGCAGGTATTCTGGCAATTGGGCGCTATAGCCCTTTATTTGATATTGTCCGCGCTTCCGAATAACCGCATCGAGATCCTCGCGGCGTATACAAACGGGATCAGGATAGAATCCGCCATTTTTCTCCCGGCATTCGCTTTTAATATGGCCAATGCCGTAGTTGTCGGGAATCTCCTGGGCAAGGGCGACGATCATGAAGCATTTATCGCCGGTATCGTGACAGCCGCGATAGGGGTGGCGATCGTAGCTGTTATGACGATCATTGTCATTTCAAACGCGCCGCGTATCGCCTCTTTTTTGTCAACGAACGGTTTGGTGGTCGGGGAAAGCGTCAAGTATCTGTATATTTCTTTGATTTGCGAGCCGTTCATGGCGTGGTCGGTGATCCTGGGAGGAGGGTTGAACGGCGCGGGAGATACAAAAAGCGTGATGGGCGTGATCGCGATCAGCGTTTGGCTTGTTCGCATACCTTTATGTTATATCCTTGGGATCTATTTCGGGATGGGAGTTGTCATGATCTGGTGGGCTATGAATATCTCCCTGATCATTCAGGCAGTTCTTATGACCAGAAAATATTTTACCCGGGAATGGCTTGTGTGATAAAATTACTTAAGAGGATATTATGGAAAAATTCATGACTGAATCTCTAAGCAGGATCGTGGGCCTTTTTATGCCGGGTATCGTGTTCCTTCTGATCGTTCTGTCAGGTTTTATCCTGCGCAAGATCCTGTTTGCCCGGCTTCAACGATGGGCCGGCTGCACCCAAACGCATATCGACGATATCGTGATCTCATCTACCAAGGGCCCGTTCATGATATGGTGTGTCATGTTAGGCATATATTATGCCCTGGAGGTGTCGAAACTGCCTGTACCCATGGTCCGGCAGGCGGATCGCGTATTGGCTGTTCTTGGCATCATATCGGTTACTATGGTGGTTTCGAATTTTATTACGCGGGCTATCCGGTCTTATTCGCAGAAGGCCGAAGGAGTCCTTCCGGTAACGAGCCTGACGCAGAATATAGCCCGGATCGTGATCTTTGTTACAGGGCTGCTGGTTATTCTGCACAATCTCGGGATCTCTATAGTTCCGATACTCGCGACCTTAGGCGTGGGCGGCATCGCTGTGGCGTTGGCTCTTCAGGATACATTCGCGAATCTTTTTGCCGGATTCATCATTACCGTTAATAAGCAGCTCAAGGTGGGGGACTATGTGCGGCTCGACGGAGGGCAGGAAGGTTATATCGCGGATATCAACTGGCGTGTTACTAAGATCATGACGCTTCCGAATAATCTTATCTTTGTCCCGAATTCAAAAATAACCCAGAGTATTATCACTAATTATTATTTGCCTACCAGGGAAACCGATATTACTGTTTCCTTTGAGGTCCATTATGACAGCGATCTCGATAAAGTCGAGCGGGTAGCGGCCGAAGTCGGCAAAGATGTAATGGACCGGGTTTCAGGGGGCATTGCCGGATTCCATCCCGTGACACGCTTTAACGAACTGGCCGATTCGGGCATTACGTGTGTGGTGGCTATGCGCGTCAGGGGATTAGAGGCGCAGCATAGCGTTAAGCATGAATTCATTAAAAGGTTGATAAAAAGATTCCGCGAGGAACGTATTGTCATCCCGTATCCTGTGACCGCGGTCAATTTCAGCCAGGAAAAGCCACGTTTATGAACTCGGATCTGCGGGGTATTATCCGGACTCTGAAAAAACGGGCCGATCCCCGTAATGCCGCGGGTATGGCCCGGTTTGGGATCAAAGCCCGCAACACGCTCGGTGTAAATATCCCGGTTTTACGCGCGATTTCCCGCGCTCACCGCAATGACCATAGCCTGGCCTTGCGGCTGTGGAAAACCGGCATACATGAAGCCCGGCTGTTAGCCGGATTAATAGATGATCCAGTGAAAGTTTCCGCGATACAGATGGAATCGTGGGCCGGTGATTTTGATTCATGGGATATTTGCGATCTTGTATGCTGCAATTTATTCTATAAAACGGATTTCGCGCGCCGTAAAGCGCAGGAATGGCCTCGCAGAAAAAAAGAGTATGTCAAACGCGCCGGATTTGTTCTCATGGCCGCGCTTGCCGTTCACGATAAAAAAGCGGCGGATAGGGTATTCATAAATTTTTTTCCGGTAATAGAGCGTGGAGCCGTTGACGGGCGTAATTTCGTAAAAAAGGGAATTAATTGGGCGTTGCGGCAGATAGGTAAACGTAACCCGCGTCTTAACCGGAGCGCGGTCATGGCCGCGAAGCGTATCGCCCGCCTTGATTCAAAGGCCGCGCGTTGGATCGCGTCCGACGCGTTGCGTGAACTCACGGATAAAAAAGTCCTGGCGCGCCTGGTCAGAAAGTAAAGGGGATTTATGAAAAAATGTCCTATGTGTGCGGAAGAAATACAGGATGAAGCTGTAAAATGCAGGCATTGCGGTGAA
>JBAYMQ010000244.1:0-2583 GCA_041663465.1 Candidatus Omnitrophota bacterium
CACCTGGCAGGTTCTGGTAGCCACATCCACTACCGGGCTGACGCGCGCGATAGATCCTGTAAAGATCTCATCCGGATATGCTTCAATACCGACAGTCGCGGCCATCCCCAAAGAGATGCGCGGCAGATATTTCTCCGGGACATCTACGAAAACTTTAACTTTTTCCATATCCACGACCAAAGCTACCGGCGCCTGAGGCGAAACGTTCGTGCCTATATCCACCAGCACTTTGCCGACGAAACCCGCCAGCGGGCTTTCCACAGGAGCCTGCTCAAACGTCAATCCGACTTCATCCCGGTCCACATACGCGATAACATCCCCCTGCGCTACAATATCGCCTTCTTCTTTGACTTTTTTGATGATCTTACCCGTCACCTTGGGGAAAACAAAAACTTCCTGCTGCGCCTTGATATTGGCGACGTACTCCACATACTCGGAAATATCGCTGAGTTTCACGGTTTCAGTCTTTACCGGGATGACCTGAACGCCCGCCGCCGCGGGCGCATTGGATTTTGATTGGGAGGAACATCCGCCCGCGAGACCGCAAAACGCGCTCACCGCTATAATAACAATGCTGTATGTCAAAATTTTTTTCATATAATACCTCCGGTAGCTTTATCAAATGCCGCCTTGGCGGTTAAATAATCGTAGAGAGACTGCGTCTGATTAAACAGGGCGATATCATACGCCAGCATCGCGTCACGCACTTCGAGGGAACTCACGATACCTTCGGAAAACTTTTTCCGCATGATCTCCGCTGTATCTTTACACACAAGGACCTGATCTTCGATCGACTTCATCTTCTCGATCGCGTCGGACAACGCCACATACGCCGTCTTCACGTCCAACGCGATATCCTTCAAAAGTTTTTCTTGTGTCAACTGCCCTTGCCGCACGTCAACGATAGCCTGGCCGACCTTAGATTTTGTAAGCCATCCGTCGAACACGGGCCAGGATATCGAAATCCCAGCGACATTATAATCATTCCGGTTTTTAGCTGTGCCTGACAGAACCGCCGACCGGGCATAATAATCCCAGGCAGCAGTTATTGTAGGCCTATTCCCGGCTCTTGCCGCCTCCAGCGCATGCGCGGAAACCTGTCGCTGCGCTTCCACCTGTTTTATCTCCGGCCGCGACTGCATCGCCTTAATAAATGCCTTATCGTACGCCAACTCCTGCTGCTCATATTTGAATTGGGCGATCGGATTGATCGTCACTCCTGGATCCAGATACAACAAATTCCGTAAAACCTCAGCCGCGGTATCCGTCTGGCGTTTCGCGGATTCATGCGCCTGTTGCATGCTGCTCAACGCCGATTTTATATTGAGTGTATCGGACGCGGACGCCTGCCCTCTCCCGTAGCGCGCTTGAATAAACCTGGAATGCTCACGCGTATTTTCCAGCATTGTCTTATGAAGCTCCGTCAGCTCACGGGTGAGCAATAACGTGTAATAGGACGCCTTAACCATATAAACCGTGTCTTGTTTCGCCTGGTCCAGGACCGCTTGCGCCGAAACATACTCATACTCGCTGACTTTGATCGTGTTCACCACTTTACCGCCGGTATAGAGCAGCTGCTTAACGCCGGCCTGAGCAGTATATACGCCGGCATCCTTCTCATACAAACCCCTGGTATCGGACCAACCCGCGCCGGAGGTCAAGGCCGGGTACAGAGACGCCCGCGCCTCGGAAATAGCGTATTTAGCTTTCTTAAGATCTTCCGCCTTAAGCAAAAGATCCCGGTTGTCCCGTAGCGCGATGGTTACCGCCTCATCCAGCGTCATTGATATTTCCTCGGCGTTGGACGCGCAGGGAAACACAAACATCAATATCATGGCGATGAAAAAACGATTACTCATTCACTCAGCCTCTGCCGCTCTTGCGTCAATATATCTTTTATATTTGTTAAGATCCGGAGCAGCTCTTCCCTGTCCCGTCCAGGGATACTCCCGAATGTTTCTTGGACCCGCGCGATTTTATGCGCGAGGATCTTATTAGCCAGATTTCGGCCCTCATCGGTCAACTTTATCGTAATGGTCCTTCTATCCGCGGGATCATACACGCGCTGCACATATGCGCCCTTTACCAGCCGGGCGACCAGACCGGTGGCAGCGGCGGTAGTAATATTTAAATACCGGGCGGCGTCAGTCATGCGCGCCGCGCCTATTCTATTCAGATACATCAATATAGAGATCTGCGGGGACGTTATCGCGCCGCTTACGCATCCATTAGTCTCCCGCTTCCAGAGCCCCCGAATGATCTCCGGCATGATCTCAACTAATGACAAGGAATGCTCGTTAAGTGATTTACTATCCATAGTTAGTAGAATTAATTGTTAATGATGTTTATTATCACTACATTTAAATATATATCATACTAACATTGTGCGGTCAAGATTTTTTTGTCTGGATGGGACCTGAGATGAGGTTGGAACACTGTTGCCTGCGGAGAGATCAATATACCGCTTCGAAAGAGATTTCGCAGTGGCGGATCTTGCTTATCATATCTTTATGCACCCCCTCTACAAGGACTTCAAACGACTTGGTCGTTTTCGCATTAAAACCATGCACTTTTAAGATCGCG
>JBAYMQ010000245.1:0-2582 GCA_041663465.1 Candidatus Omnitrophota bacterium
ACCATAATTCGCCAAAATATCCATTGAGGTATTGTCAAAATTAGTATTAGAGTTAAACATCTGGCGCTGGACATTGGCGCTCAAACCAGCTTTCTCCAGATGGCCCTCATATTTTGCGTCTATTCCTAACCTAAGCGTAGCGCTGTAATCAGATTTTTCGTTGGTCTTAACAAAGCTGATATTATCATCCCAGCCTTCTATGACCGAGGCATGGGGAATGATTTCGACGTTGCCTATTTTATGGGTACCGGCAAACGCGGGAACCGTTATCGTTAAAGAAAAAATAACCAGACTAACCGCACATAACCAACGCTCTTTCATAGTTTTATCCATATTCCTTCCTTGAAGTTAGAGACAATAATAGTTAAGTATACACTATATCTCACCGGAAATCAAGTTCCGCGATACGGGATAGCGCTGTTATGCCGTAACCCTTTGGTGATAATGAGTATGCAATAAGCGATGAGACATCTCTCCCAGCGGTTTTCCCAGGAACTCCTCATAGAGCTCCTGGACTGCCGGATTTTGGTGGGATTTGCGCAATGGCTTATTGATATCCTCCCGGTATATCGCGTCCATCCTTTTTTGCCGTATTTCGGTATTTGTCGGTATGGGCTGGCCTCCGCCTCCTATGCAGCCTCCGGGACAAGTCATTATTTCAATAAAAGCATAGGGGGATTTTCCAGCTTGGATCTCATCAAGGAGCACACGCGCGTTGGACAAAGAACTGGCGACCGCGACTTTAAGCTTCATGCCGTCGATATAGACCTCCGCGGTCTTGATGCCTTTTAATCCTCTGACCGCGTCAAAATCTATTTTTTCCAAGGTTTTCCCTGTCAAAACCTCATAGGCGGTGCGCAACGCCGCTTCCATGACCCCGCCTGTCGCGCCGAATATAACCGCGGCCCCTGTCGAAACGCCTAAAGGCTCATCGAAGCTTTCATCCGCTAATGAGATAAAATCGATACCCGCTTCTTTGATCATCCTGCCGGCTTCCCTGGTTGTCAGGACAAAATCGACGTCCCGGAAGCGGTCCGAGTCATTCAAGCCCATAGTATCTTTCCAATATTCAAACGCGCTGTCCATTTCAGGCCTTTGCGCCTCGAATTTCTTCGCGGTACACGGCATAATAGAAACCACAACCATGTCCCGGGGATCAATACCCAGTTTTTTCGCGTAATAGGTCTTGGCTACGCTGCCGAACATCTGCTGCGGCGACTTGCAGCTCGAAATATGCTCAAAGACCTTAGGATAAAAATGCTCGGAGAATTTTATCCAGCCCGGGGAACAGGATGTGATCAAAGGCAGCACCCCTTTATTTTTTATCCTATCGATCAGCTCATGGCCCTCTTCCATGATGGTAAGGTCCGCGCTGAACTGCGTGTCGAAAACTTTATTAAATCCAAGCCTGCGCAATGCGGCGGCCATTTTACCCGTCGCCAGGCTTCCGGCGGCCATGCCGAATTCCTCGCCTATAGAAGCGCGCACCGCGGGGGCTGTTTCCACGACCACGTATTTTTTAGGATCGGATAAGGCGCTCCAAACACCCCGGATATGGCTATTCTCGGTCAACGCGCCCGTAGGACACACCAAAAGACATTGGCCGCAATTAATACAATCCGCGTTGCCCAGCCCCTTATCCATAAACGTCGATATTTTGGTGAGCTTGCCCCTGTTAATGGAATCTATGGCGCTGACCGACTGCACCTTCGCGCAGACGGCAATACACCTGCGGCACAAAATGCACTTGTTCGGATCCCTTATAAGAGACGGGGAGCTTGAGTCTATTTCCATCTCTAATTTCGTCGTCTTCGGAAAACGCACTTCGCGGATCCCCATGTCGAAGGATATTCTGCGCAACTCGCAGGTCTGGTTGCGGTCGCACACAAAACAATCTTTCGGATGGCTTGCCAGCAGCAGTTCCAGGTTAAGGCTGCGGGCCTTGCGGACGCGGTCCGTATTGGTAAATATCTCCATGCCGGGAGTCACGCGTGTTACGCACGCGCGCAACAGCGTTTTCGCGCCTTTTACTTCCACAACGCAGACAGAGCAGGCCGCCTCTTCGCTGATGCCGTCCAGATAGCAAAGCGTCGGGATAATGATGTTCGCCGCGGCGGCGGCCTGAAGGATCGTGGAATTTTCCTGCACCGTATAGTCTTTGCCGTCGATCTTTATCATTATCATGCCTGCCTCCCGGTTTCTTTCACGTCGCAGCGCAAACAACGCAATGTTTCAAGGTGAACCTGCATCTCCGACAGCCCCCGGGAGATCTCCTTGAAATTCTTCCACCGGCTTTTGATCATGAGCTTTTGCCCGGTCTGTTTCTTCGCTTTCGCGGGATTCATGGGCACCGCCATAGTATAGGAAAACTTCTTGAATAATTTCGCGAACCTGTTTTCGCCCATCAACGCCGTATCGATGGCGTTTGCGGCGTCTTTGCCGTGAGCCATGGCCTCGACCGCGGTGGACGGGCCCATAACAAGATCCCCGCCGGCATATACCTTCGGCACGCTGGTGCGAAACGTGAAATGATTGATCTGCGCGGTCGAATTCTGATTGACGATGATCCCGAAATCCCGCAG
>JBAYMQ010000246.1:0-2565 GCA_041663465.1 Candidatus Omnitrophota bacterium
ATCCGGCGTGCCGACGGGAACGCTGGGCTGCGGGACATTGGGTATAGACAGAAGGAGTTTATTCAACTCATCTTCTTTGACCGATAATGCTTTTTCAAGCTCCGTGGCTCTGTTCGAAATATCCTTCATGGACACGATAACCGGTTTCGGATCTTTTTTAGCCTTGATCAATGCGCCGATCTCTTCACTTGCTTTATTCTGCTGCGCGTGAAGCGCTTCTACTTCAACCAATATCTTCTTGCGTTCGTCATCGAGTTTGACAACCGCATCCAGATCGAACCTGGAATTTCTGTTCTGCAGCGCAGTACGCACAAGATCGAGATTTTCCCGGATGAATCGAATATCCAGCATGGCTTTTTACTCCTATCCTTTTATAACGCCGATGGGCCGCATGCGGCACACGCGCTTGGAAATGCCCGCGTTATGCACGACATCCACAACCTCGTTTACATTCTTATAAGCTTCAGGGGCTTCTTCAGCTATCGTTCCCCTGCCTGTCGCAAGCACGGTAATACCTTTGTTTGCCAGGCCCTCAAGTAATTTACGCTGATCAACATCGCGCAAAGCGGCGGTCCGGGATTTTAAGCGTCCCGCGCCGTGGCAGGTGCTGCCAAATGTTTCATCCATTGCCTGCTGAGTACCGGCGAGCATATACGAATTCCTGCCCATATCCCCGGGGATGATCACAGGCTGTCCTGTTTTCTGATATCTTTGCGGCAATCCCGGTTGTCCCGGCCCGAAAGCGCGCGTCGCGCCTTTGCGATGAACGCAAAGTTTCTTCTTCACGCCCTGAACCGTATGTGTTTCGATCTTTGCGATATTATGGGCAACATCATACACCAGATGCATGCCCAGCTTTTCCCATGATGACGCGAAGAACTTCTCGAACACTTTCCGCGTCAAATACATGAGGCACTGCCGGTTCGCCCAGCCGTAATTTGCCGCGCATTTCATCGCGCCCAGATACGCTTTGCCTTCAGGCGAATTGACAGGCGCGCACGCGAGCTGCCTGTCAGGCACATTAATATGATACTTGTCAAGGCAGCGAATCATGGATCTTGTATAATCGTCACAAACCTGATATCCGAAACCCCGGGAACCCGAATGGATCATTACGGTGACCTGACCCAGGTCAAAACCTAATTCATCGCACAGATCACGGTCATACAGTTGATCTACGACCTGCACCTCTAAAAAATGGTTGCCTGAGCCTAACGTTCCGGATTGGGACCTTCCCCTCTCGTAAGCTCGGTCGGATACCGCTTCGGGATCGGCGCCTTCCATCGCGCCGGATTCCTCTGTGCACTCAAGATCCGATTCAGTGCCGTAACCCCGCTCTACTGCCCAGCGGCTGCCTTTCAAAAGGATCTTTTTTTCTTCCCGGGCGCTGACCCTTATATCTCCTTCGGATCCGACTCCCGCGGGAATGCCGGAAAACAACGCGCGCGTCAGGTCTTTTATTCTATCTTTGATATCATCAAAGAACAAGTTTGTTTTAACCAACCGCACGCCGCAATTTATGTCAAATCCAACACCTCCGGGAGAGATCACTCCGCCAGCGTCGACATCTGTTGCCGCGACTCCGCCGATGCAAAAACCATACCCCCAGTGGATGTCAGGCATAGCAAACGACGCTTCAATTATGCCGGGAAGGAAAGCGACGTTGGCAACCTGCTCGAGGGCCTTATCATGCCTGATATCTTTTAATAATTTTTCGTCGGCGAACACCAGCCCGGGCACGCGCATACCTGGTTTATAGGTTCTGGGAATGCGCCATCGATAGGCATCGATCTTTTCTAATGGGCCCTGCCACAATTCCGACATAGGCGGGAATTTTCAGGTTAAGAATTTAATACCGGTCGAAAATGCCCCATCCATATTCGTGCGCTGCCAAACCACTTTACCTAATACCTGTATATGTTCGGGGGGGTCTCCCGGCAGATCGAATTCCAAACGCAGGATCGACCCCTGAGCCATGCTCTTATGGGTTTCCAGGCACAATCCACCCTGGCTGATGTCTTTTGATGTCCCATTCTCGAACGACGGGATAACAACCGCGAACTTCACTTTTGTGTTAACCTCGGTCCGGGGATACTGCCTGTTCTCCATGCCTCCCTGGCTGCCATTCTGGACTTCGTCAGACATCGAAGATCACCTTTGCTTTGCAGGACGATGCTTGTTTCACGAGTTTGAGGTCATGATATGTCGCCGCCTTGATCTCGGCATTAAATCTATAGTAAGAAACATTCTCGCCGACCACGGATATATCCAGACATTTATCGTCGAGATGATGCACCTGATAATCCACAAAGATCAAACCTTTTGCCCCTGAAAGGGATAAAAGCTCATTAAGCCATCGTATAAGAAGCTCATCAGGTCTTGCTGCCGATAATGTGACGTTGAGTTTACTGCGGGACTCCGGAGGGACTGCTGCGCGCCGTTCAGCCATGATGTCGAACATAGCTACAGCGGCATTGACAAAGATTCCCGCCAGATCGCCTGCTTCAACCGCAACGCCTATATCAGCGGTATGCTCGATAATCGTGTAGCATTTCTTCTTCAATA
>JBAYMQ010000247.1:0-2562 GCA_041663465.1 Candidatus Omnitrophota bacterium
ACGATACGGACGGCAAACTTGATTTTTTTGTCGCAGGTGTCGGTACCGGCGGCACGATAACCGGAGTGGGAGAAGTATTGAAAAAAAAGAAGAAATCCATCAAGGTGATCGCCGTGGAACCTGATACCTCCCCGATCCTGTCGGGCGGAAAACCAGGCCCCCATAAGATTCAGGGGATCGGCGCGAATTTCGTTCCAAAAGTGCTGAATCGTTCGATCATCGATGAGATCATCCGCGTTAAAGACGATGATGCCGGAGATATAGCCAGGAAGCTGGCTAAAATGGAAGGCATACTTGCCGGTATTTCGTGCGGCGCGGCAGTTTGGGCCGCGATAGAGGTCGCCCGGCGCGCGGAAAATAAAGGCAAGACCATCGTCGTAATATTACCCGATACCGGAGAACGGTACCTGTCGACCTGGTTGTTCAAAGATGTACTGGAGAATAAATCGTGAACGCCAGTCAGAATAGCGTCGGAATCGTGGCAACGCAGTTATTCGTTTTCGGCCAGCACCCGCACGAGTTGACTCTTGAAAACGGCGAAAAGCTGGGGCCGGTTACGCTTGCTTATGAAACGTATGGCCGGCTTAACCCGCAGAAGACAAACGCGATCCTTATTGCCCACGCGTTGACCGGCGACAGCCACGCTGCGGGTTTTCATACGGGCGATAAGTCTCCGGGATGGTGGGATGATATGATCGGCCCAGGCAAGGCGTTCGACACGGATAAATATTTCGTTGTCTGTTCCAATGTCATCGGCGGTTGTATGGGTTCGACCGGCCCGGCCTCAATCGATCCGCATACAAAAAAACCGTACGGCCTTGACTTTCCTGTGATTGGGATCAACGATATGGTCGATGCTCAAAAGAAGCTTGTTGAAGCCTTGGGTATTGATAAATTGTTGTGTGTCGCCGGCGGCTCAATGGGCGGTATGCAGGTGCTGTCGTGGTTGACGCGCTACCCGAAATATGTGCGCAGCGGTATACCGATAGCGACCGCTTTGAAACATTCGGCGCAGCAGATCGCGTTCAATGAAGTCGGCCGGCAGGCTATTATGGCCGATCCTCACTGGAAAGACGGGAATTATTACGGCGCAGCCCTGCCGGTAAAGGGATTAGCTGTCGCGCGCATGGTAGGACACATCACTTATATGTCCGACGAGTCAATGATGGCGAAATTCGGCAGGGAGAAGAAGACGGAAAAGCAACCGTTCAAATTTACCGCGGATTTCGAGGTTGAAGGGTATCTGCGCAACCGCGGAGACCATTTCGTGAAGCGTTTTGACGCCAATTCATACCTGTATATCACCAAGGCTCTTGATAATTTCGACGCGACCTCGGGAAAGCCCCTTCAGGATATGTTCTCCGGGCTGACGGCTAAAGTGCTCATAATCGCGTTCAAGTCCGATTGGCTTTATCCCTCGTATCAGTCAAAGGAGATCGTTAAGGCGTGCAAATCGGCCGGCGTTGAGGCTAGTTTCTGCGAGATCGATTCCGCGTACGGGCATGACGCTTTTTTACTCGAGGTCGAAGAGGAGACGCGCCTGGTAAGCCATTTCTTGAAAAAAGTATTTCACGATCTGAGGGAATAATGGATACTATCGATTTGAGGCTCGATTACCGGATCATTATGCGGTATGTTCCCGCCGGATCGACAGTGCTGGATCTGGGAAGCGGCAACGGAGAGCTATTACAGATGTTGACGGATAAGCGCGATGTCCGCGGACAGGGCATTGAGATCGATGAGCAGGCCATTTATCAATGCGTGGAGAAAGGGTTGAACGTTCTGCACGGCGATATAGACAGCGGCCTGGCCGATTACCGCGATAAATCGTTCGATTTTGTCATTCTAAACCAAAGCCTTCAGCAGGTCAGGCATTTTGAGCCGGTGCTTAAGGACGCTTTGCGGGTAGGAAAGCGCGTTATAGTCGGCTTTCCGAATTTCGCGCATTACAAGTCCCGGCTGCATTTGTTCTTTTCTGGCAGGGCGCCGGTGACAAGTTCCCTGCCGTATACATGGTATGAAACCCCGAATATACATTTTTTAAGTATCAGGGATTTTATAGATTATTGCAGGTCCCGCAATATCATGATCAACGCGAAACGTTTTACCGGGCTGAAACATGAAGTCCACGTTATGCCGAATTTTTTCGCTCAAACGGGCATATTCGTGATCTCAACATAGGAGGAGGTATGCCGTATATAAATCTCAAATTGGTCGGGACGCTTAATAAGCGGCAGAAGGAACAGATCGCTAAAGAATTCTCCGATACGCTTCTGCGCGTCGCTAAAAAGCCCAAGGATAGTTTGTATCTTGTTATAGATGAAGTTAAAGGAGAGAATTGGGCGAAGGGGGATCGTTTTTTCTGTTAACAACCTGGGGGGGATGCATATGGCTGTAATTAAAATACCGGTATATGATGTTCTGGCAAAGGTCAGGCAGGTTAAACCTGTCGTGCATCATTTAACCAATTGGGTAACGATATACGATTGCGCCAACATAGTTAAAGTATTCGGCGCATCGCCGGTCATGGCGCACGCGCCCGAAGAAGCCGCTGAGATGACG
>JBAYMQ010000248.1:0-2547 GCA_041663465.1 Candidatus Omnitrophota bacterium
TACATGTCCCTGTTAGGCGCGATATACCCGATCGCCCCGGTATATATCTTTCGATCTTCGCTCTCAAGGTCCCGGATAATGCCCATGGCCTTTATTTTAGGCGCGCCTGTTACAGACCCGGATGGGAAAACCGCGGCAAAAATATCATACAACGGCATATCGCTGGGGACATCCGCCGTTACCGTTGACGTCATCTGATAAAGCGTTTTATATTGCGCGATCGTAAAAAGTTTAGGCGCAGCCACATTCACCGCGATCCTGCCGAGGTCGTTGCGCAACAGATCCGCGATCATCACGTTTTCCGCCCTGTTCTTTATATCGCGCGAGAACCTGGAACAAGCCCTCTTGTCAAGAAGACGGGTGCGGCCGCGGGGCCAGGTTCCTTTCATTGGCTCAGTGATTATCCGCGTTGATTGTTTTTTGATGAACCTTTCGGGAGACAGAGACAGAATGGCAAATTTATCCGTCTTGATATACGCGGGATATGGCACAGGCTGCCGGCGCAGAAGCTGTTGGTAGAGAGCCAGCGGGTCGCCGCGGAACGCGAAGCGGTACTTAAGGCAATAGGTGATTTGATACACATCGCCGCGGGCAATGGAATCGCGGATCTTTTCAATATGAGAGGCATAATCTCTTTGCGTGATGTTCATGGCAAGTCCGCTTATTGCGAACTGGTTTCGCGCCGGGGCGCGGGACAGGCAAGACCGCGGCTTTTTATATACCCCCATCATGATAAGAGGAAAATCGTATTGTCTTTCCACTCGAAGCCGCTCCTCAAAACAACTGCCGGCCTCATACGAAAAAAACCCAGCCACATAGTATCCGGCTTTAACGGCGTTTTCCATTTTGGCGAAAGATCCGGCGCAGTTTGAGGGATCGGTACAGAGGATTACAGACAGGGGATCGCTGAAAAAAACAGGCTTACGTTCAAACTCTATACAAATATCCATGGCCTCCCCCAAAGGTCTGGGTTCTCCTTAAGGGATACAAGGAGATAAAGGTCATGACCGGTTAGAACGAGATCAAAATATATGCAGGCTCAACGCGATTATCAGCATACCCGCCATAATGCCGATAATTGTTATATGCGACTTCTTGCCTTCGCTGGACAACGGCAGCAATTCATCAAAACTGATAAAGATCATGATCCCGGAGATCGCGGCAAGGCAATATGAAAAAGCCCGCTCGGTAAGAAATGGCGTTAACACGAGCGCCCCCGCCACGGCTCCTATGGGCTCGGCGATCCCGGCTAAAAAAGAATACCAGAACGCTTTCCGCTTGCTTTTTGTAGCGTAAAAAATGGGCATCGCCACCGCGATACCTTCGGGGATATTATGCAGGGCGATGGCCACCGCCAACGAAATCCCCAATTTGACACTTACCGCGGAAGACATAAAAACCGCCAGGCCCTCCGGGAAATTATGTATCGCGATGCCGATGGCGATGAAAATCCCCGCCCGCATTAATTTTTTATCCCCGCCCGACCTCTCGATATGTTCCTCGATATATTCGTGCGGAATAAAAAAATCCAGGAGCATGATCAACGCTATCCCCGCGAAGAAAGCCACATTCGCGTGACAAAAACCTATATTTTTAATCGCCGTGCTTAAGATCTCCACGAAAGCGACATAGATCATTACGCCGGCGGATAATCCAAGGGCGAACTGCAGATACGATTTCTTCAGATCCCGCACAAAAAAAGGAATAATGCTGCCAAAGAGGGTAAAAAATCCCGCCACAAAGGCTAACAGAATAGGTATCCAGATCTGGTTCAACTCCATTGTGTTCCTTTCCTCTTATTTCCCGAATTTGGTTAAAATAGCGTTTTGGTTGAGATACGGCATAATAGCGCGGTATACGCGCTGCGCTATGATCTGATACCCGCTTGCATTTGGATGAAAATAGTCGCTCTTCAAACGCGCATTGTCGTATATATTGTTCAGCAAATTCGGGATGTATATCGTCTTATAGGTACGGCTGAGCGCCCGGAACATCGGGCCATATTCAGGCATAAGATGCGCATTACTGACATCGGCCAACGCCACGATCGCGCCCTGCTCCTGGCATTGCTGTATAATGGATTCTATATTGCGGCGCGTTTCCTCAAGAGGCACTTTCGTCAAAAAATCGTTCGCGCCGAATTCCACGATCACCATTAGCGGTTCGCGAACAAGCACATCGGTCTTGATCCGTTTGAGCGCCCCTACGGATGTATCCCCTTCTATCCCTGCGTTGACGACCGGGCGGCGCATCAGTTTTGTCAGATAGGCCGGATACGCGGTTTTCGGGCCCGCGCCAAAACCCTGGGTTATAGAATCGCCGAAACAAATAACATGCGTGCCTCTGGAACCTATATGCGCTATGTCGCTTTGCATACAACCCGATATACACAAAACGCCGGCAAACCCTAACGCAAGGACGCTTAAACATAATACGCCGATTATCCTCTTTTTTCCTTTCATGCGGATCATTCCTGTAGACGCTGTTGATATCGCGCGCGCAATTGGCCGCAGGCAGCTTCACTATCCTGCCCGCGCGCCTTACGCA
>JBAYMQ010000249.1:0-2538 GCA_041663465.1 Candidatus Omnitrophota bacterium
AAAAATAACATCTAATTTTGCGAAATCGGGATTTTGTGGTATAGTTAATAAAGCCAAAGAGCACATCAGGGCTGGAGACATTATTCAGGTTGTCCTGTCGCAGCGGTTCAAGGCGAAGATCAAGCGCGAGGCGTTTGATATTTATCGGTCTTTGAGAGGCTTGAATCCTTCTCCATATATGTTCTTTCTCCAACTTGGGCCTGTAACGCTGATCGGCGCTTCACCGGAGCTTTTGGTGCGATGCGAGAACGGGTTTGTTCAGGTGCGTCCGATAGCCGGTACCCGCGGGCGCGGCAAGTCAGACGCGGAGGATAAATCGCTGGAAAAAGAATTGCTTAACGATCCCAAGGAGAAGGCGGAGCATCTTATGCTGGTGGATTTGGGCCGTAACGACGTCGGCCGGGTTTCGAAACTGGGGTCTGTGAAGGTGAGTAATTTTATGTCGGTCGAGCGGTATTCGCATGTCATGCATTTGGTCAGCGAAGTGACCGGCGTTCTTGATAAGAAATACGATGTGTATGACGTGCTGCGCGCGTGTTTCCCCGCGGGCACGGTGTCCGGCAGCCCCAAGGTACGCGCGATGGAGATCATCGATGAACTTGAGAACACGCGGCGTTCTACGTATGCGGGGTGTGTCGGGTATGTAAGTTTCTCCGGGAATCTCGACACGTGTATCACGCTGCGGACAATGGCGGTGATCGGAGATACCGCGTATATCCAGGCGGGTGCGGGCATTGTCGCCGACTCGGTCCCGGAGCGGGAGTTTGTTGAAACACAGAATAAAGCGAAAGCCCTTATAGAGGCTCTCAATAATTAAAACACCAAAAAAGGAGTATGAACATGGCAGTAAGAATCCGTATGAGAAGGATTGGAAAGAATCCGATCAAGAAACCGCATTGGCGTATCACGGTCTTTGATGAACGTACCACGAGGGACGGCAGGTTCATCGAAGAGCTTGGTTTCAGTAATCCCGTTTCGAAACAGTCGAAAGTCAATCTTGAGCGGTTCGATTACTGGATCAGCAAAGGCGCGAAGCCGACGCCGGCAGTTGCCGCTGTGGTAAAAAAAGCAAGAGTTCAATCGGTTAAAGGAGTTGAATAATGCCAACGCAAACGCAGCTTAATCCGATCATGCAGTTTATTCCGTTCGTGTTTATTTTCGGGATCTTTTATTTTTTGATCATCAGGCCTCAGAAGCAGCGCGAAAAGGAGCATAAGGCTTTATTGTCCCGTCTGGCGAAGAACGACGAGATCGTGACAGCTGCCGGCATACACGGGACGGTCGTGAGCGTCAAGGATACGACCGTAATCGTCAGGGTCGACGACACGGCCAAGATAGAGATAGATAAAGCCGCTGTCGCGTATGTGAAGACCAAACCAGCTACCAGCGAAGGAAAATGAGCATGGACAAAAAACTTCAATTCAGGATCGCGCTCATCCTCGGGATTTGTTGCGCGTGCGCGTGGTTCGCGTTTCCTCTTGATAAACGCATCAACTTAGGGCTTGATCTCCAGGGCGGAATGCACCTGTTGTTGAAGGTAGATACGTCAAAACTGAGCGAAACGGCTAAAGCCGACGCCGCGGATAGGGCGATAGAGGTTATACGCAATAGGATCGACCAGTTCGGCGTCAGGGAAACATCTATCCAGAAACAAGGGACTGATGAAATCGTCGTGCAGTTGCCGGGCGTTACTGATCGCGACCGCGCTTTGGAAGTTATCGGCAAAACCGCGCAATTGGAATTCAAACTGGTTGATCGTGACAGCGATAAGCTGAAACTGGCTCTTGAAGGCAAAGTGCCCGAGGGTTTTGAATTGAAGTATACTGAGGATGACAGGGAACCTGTTTTACTTGAAGCCGCAGCGGCGCTATCCGGAGATTCTCTGACGGACGCGCAGGTGACGTTCAGCCAGAGCGGCTTCGGCGAGCCGGTTGTTTCGATCCGGTTCAATGCGGAAGGCTCTAAGAAATTCGCGGAGATCACCGCCGCGAACGTGGGCAGAAGGCTCGCTATTGTTCTTGACGGTAAGGTTCAGTCGGCCCCAAATATTAAAGAGGCCATTCCCTCGGGCGAAGCGGTTATCTCAGGCAGGTTCAATCCCGAGCAGGCCGCGGATCTCGCGCTGATCTTGCGCGTTGGAGCGCTTCCCGCGCCTATGACGGTCGAAGAAGAGCGGACCGTAGGGCCGCTGTTGGGCGCCGATTCCATTAAAAGCGGCGTCAAAGCCTCTTTGATAGGTTGCGCCCTGGTATTCGTCGCGATGATAGGCTATTATCTTCTTGCCGGGGTTTTTTCTGTTTTCGCGATCATATTGAACGCTTTACTGACGCTGGGTATTCTGGGTATGCTGCCAATGTTGTTCCACGGGGTATCGGCAACAATGACTCTGCCGGGTATCGCGGGTCTTGTTCTTTCCCTGGGCATGGCTGTCGACGCCAACGTCCTTATTAACGAACGTATCCGTGAAGAGCTCGCGGCCGGCAGGAATTTGAGAACGGCGATCGCCAATGGCTATGAAAAAGCGTTCAGCGCGATCTT
>JBAYMQ010000250.1:0-2528 GCA_041663465.1 Candidatus Omnitrophota bacterium
TCGGTCTCGCGCTTAGAGAGGAATACCGGGGCGTTTTTGTTGAAATGCCTTTTTGCGTGGGTTTTTGCATGTTTATACGAAGAGAAGTCCTGAACATAGTCGGCGGGCTTTCTCCAGAATTCGCGCCTTTTTTCTTTGAAGACACGGATTATTCCCTTAAAACGTTAAGAGCCGGGTATCTCGCCGGCCTTGCTAAGGGCGCGTATGTTTGGCATCAAGAACACGCTTCTTGCAAGCTGTAAAAAAAAGAGGCCGAAGAAGTATTTGTCAAGAACAGGGAGATTTTCAAAAAAAAATGGGGGAACATCCTCAGAATATTGTGGATTGCCGATAACCGAAGCGATGTCGCCGCGGTGTTGAAAGGCGCGATAGAATTAGCCCGTAACGGCAACTATGTCTGGTTTATGACAGGAAGCTGTATAATTAAGCGTGATAAGCTTTTTAAAGATGCAGGTTTTTGCGACCATTCCGGAATAAAGTTTCTTGTTGCGAAGAATTGCCTGAGCAAGGTATGGAACATTGTGATCAAGAAAAAGCGTTATGATGTGGTCATCAGCAATAACGCGTTAATAAGGCGGGTCTTAAGCGTGTTAGGTTATAACGTATTGGATCGGTACGATAGCATCAGGATAGAAAATATAAAAAAGGCTTAAAAAGGAAGGAATATGAGGATACTGGATATCGGGTGCGGCAAAAGAAAAGCCGATAAGGCAATAGGGATAGACGAATTAACCGATAGCGATGCCGATATAGTTTTAAACCTTGAGGCTTTCCCGTGGCCCATAAAGAGCGATTCGTTCGATCTTATTTTTTGCCGTCATATTCTGGAGCATCTCGACGATGTTGTGAAATCTATGGAAGAAATACACAGGATCTCACGCCCCGGAGCGAAGGTTATTATTGAGGTGCCGCATTTTTCGCATCCGGACGCGTTTCGCGATCCGACGCATAAACATTATTTCAGTTTTTTTACAATCGAATATTTTACCGGTAATCCGCTTTATCCCCAATACTGCTCCGCCAGGTTCAAAATCCTCAGACGGGATATAAAAGCGACCAGCGGGATCAACAGGTTCTTGAGTTCCAGGCTAAAGCCGGCTTTATATGAAGAGCGTTTTTCCAGGATGTTCCCGGCCTACGGGCTTTATCTTGAACTGGAAGCTCTTAAGGGTAAAATAACGCGGGAAGTGAGGATATGAGAATATTAGGTATAGCGGCGCCGTTCGGCCATGATCATTCGGCGGCAATACTTGTCGACGGTAAGGTGATCGCCGCGGCGGAAGAGGAAAGGTTCACAAGAAAAAAACACGCGGATGGCCAGTTGCCGGTTAACGCGATCAAATACTGTTTAACGCAGGCTCGTTTGAGCCCGGATGAAATTGATTTTGTCGCTCATCCGTGGTCTTTTCAGGCGTTGAGGCGGAAGCGTTTAGAATACTTTATGAGGACGATATTCAGCAAGCCGTCCCGGGCTTATAAAAAATTCTTTCGCAGCCGGAGGGAATGGGCGGGGCAGATGCGGTTTGTTAACCGGACCTTAGCGGCGAGCGGGTTTGACATCTCAAAAGTTAAAATCAAGTGGGTAGAGCATCATCTGGCGCATGTCGCCTCAAGTTTCTATTTCTCCGGGTTCAAAGACGCGGCTGTGATGTCGATCGACGCGGGGGGCGAGGTTGTGTCGACCCTTCTGGGATATGCCAATGAAAAGGGGATTTTTAAGATCAAGGAAATTATTTCTCCGGATTCGTTAGGCGAATTTTACGCCACCATGACGGATTATTTGGGTTTTCAGAAAGGCGACGGGGAATATAAAGTAATGGGAATGGCGCCTTATGGCGATGCGGCCAGGGTAAATCTGGGCCATATCGTCGGGTGGGACGAAAACAAAAAATCGTACCGATGCAATGAAGAGTATGTCTGGGTAAACCGGAGTTTACGTTTTAATACGGACAAGGTGTATTCCAGGAAAATGGTGAAAGAGTTCGGCCCGGAGAGGCAAGGCGACGGCTTATCTGAGCCGTATATCCATATAGCCGCCGCTACGCAGAAAACTCTCGAGGCTATGACGGTACGTTTGATCGATTATTATCTTAAGGATATTCTGGAAAAACACGGTAATCTTTGTTTCGCCGGAGGGTGCGCGTTGAATGTGGCGTTGAACCGTATTCTCCTTGAGAAAGCGTATATAAAAAGACTCTGGGTACAGCCCGCCGCCAGCGACTGCGGAGCATCTCTGGGAGCCGCCGCTTATATTGCCGCTCAATTCGGCGAGGTGGTCGAGCCGATGCGGCACGCGTATCTGGGCCCCGACTTTTCGAATAATGAGATCGAAACCGTTTTAAAGGATTCCGGTTTCGATTATAGAGTGGAAAACGATATTTGCGCTAAAGTGGCTTCTTTACTGCATAGTGATAACATTGTCGGCTGGTTTCAGGGCAGGATGGAATGGGGACCGAGAGCATTGGGTAATCGCAGCATTCTGGGAAACCCTACGATCCGGGGTACGGCTGACAGGATCAACTCTATCA
>JBAYMQ010000251.1:0-2526 GCA_041663465.1 Candidatus Omnitrophota bacterium
CTACAAGCGTGTATATATACCAACTCGCGGATCCGGTCAGATATAGATACAAGCCTCTTCCCTGACCGTTGAAATATTCAGGCAGAACGGGCGGGATATCCGCCTTTTCGCTGGATGCCATGCGATACAACGAGCCCATGACATGACAACCTTCTTTAATAAAACCTCTCAAGTATAGCGCGTTGGCCAGCATAACACTCATATGGCTGAAGAAAGCGCCATTTTCCTTATCGCCGTACGCGAATCCGTACGCCCTGCCCAAATTCAAAGCCGGCTCTTTAAGGTCCGTGTTCAATCTGAAACCTCCCAAAGAACGATCTTCCAAATGCGCGCGTATCGACTTCCAGGTCCGGCCGACCTGTTCAACCGACGCGACGCCTGACATAACGGCAAACACCTGAGAGGGAAGCATCATGGTTACGCGCCCGTTGCGTCTGCCTTCAACGCGTTGCCCCGCATTGTCATAATAACCGTTGAAAAAACCTGCCTGCGAAAGCCATTCGCGTTCACCCAGCCACGCCGACATATGCTGCGCCTTTGAACTCAGATCCATAATAAGTTTATCAATGGGGATCGAGACCGCGGTGCCCGAGACATGTTCTATGGCATCGAAATATTCCGCGAGCCGTTTTTGCTTCGCTTTATAATTGTTATAATCAACCGGCTTGCCCAGTCTGTCCAAAAGCAAACACAATTCTTTCATGATCGAGACTTCAGACTGTTCATGCTTTAATCCCTCAAGGAGCGCGCATATGCCGGACAGATTATGCGCGTACATGAACGAAAAGGTCACCGACTCTCCCTTATCCGGAGCCATATCAAGGCCGTCGTTCCAGTCGGCGTTCTCCAGCCGCACAATGTTGTGGACGCCGACATTGAAGAACTGGCACAGATTCTGAACAAGTAAATGTTCAAGGATCGTGCCTGTCAACAACCTGCCCGACCTGTCTCTCTGAATAAAATCTCCCTGGTCGAAATCCTTGTCGACCGCGTGCGCCCGCCGAAGCTGATGATCCCTGAAATAACCCGTCTTTTTCAATAAGATACCAAGATCGGAGCTACGGTTTATATACACGCGCGTGGTCAGGTAAGGCCATACGCCGTGATCCATCCATACGCGGCTGATCTTATTCCGATCCGCCAAAAATCCGTCCTGGGTGATAATGGTCGCGTTGGAACCGTCCAGCCTGACGCCTTTAAAACTTTTTTCGATAATATCTTTCGCTTTTTTAGGCTCGGTCAGCAAAAGTGTAAGCGCATCCTGCCAAAGGTCTCTCCAGCCCCTGCCGCCCTTGCCGTAATCGAAATGAGGGAGGAACGAACAGCCGAAGATCCTGCGCAAAGTAGGCTGCAGCGTAACCCACATAAGCCAGCCGTTGAACTGCTGATCCCCGAAATCAAAGCTAAGGCTCGCACAATACCGCTGCCAGTATTCCTGCGTTTTAAACAAACTCTTCTCGATCAATGCGGGAGATCGCAAAGCGGCAAACGTCTTGCTTATTTCAACGCTCGAATCCTCGATACCCAATATAATCGTATACGAAGCTGTTTCTCCGGGGCCGAGAACGCGTTTTTTAAACCGTAAACCGGCGCAGGCTTCTTTGCCGTCGAACGACGGGTCCTTGCGCCTTGCGGGCCGGATATCCTTCTCAATGGCATCAGGATGAAAAATATCCCCCCGCCCGTAAAAAAGATCCAACGTGGGGAACTGCCCCTGGGGAGCTAACCCGCCGCCTTCATAACCCTGACAATAATACGTTGTCTGATTCAGCCTGTGGCCTTTTTCATCGAATATCATCGTCGGCTTCAAAAGAATCCCGTATTTATTAAGGGTTATCCTGTTCAACAGGGAACTAACATGACGATGGTCGCGGATATTTTTTTCACTGCGGCCATACAAAGGGATGAATGACGTAGGCGTAATTGTGACGGGACGGCCGCTGCGGTTTTTAACTACGATCCGCATGACTTCCGCTGCGCGGTCTACCGGCACAAAGTTGAGTATCTCTATTTCGAGGGGGCCAAGCCGCTTCAAAAGCTTCTGATATAACAACCCCGTCTCTTGACTGAGAACAGGCCCCTGCGACAGCCGGTACACGCGGCGGCCGGCCATAATAAAAAAATCTCTTCTGCATTCGGGGGTTGACCGGAGATGCTCAAGTCGTGCGGGAATCGTCAGAAAGTGACCGTCATCCCGTTTGATGTCTCCTGACAAATTCGGCCCGATGGCGCTCAACAAAGTGCCGTCAGGATTAGCCAGGGGCACATACCAGCAGAACCGGTGTGCGCCCCTGACCACGAATGTCCCTTTATTATCGATAAACCTGTAAAACACGTATTACCCTTTTGACTTGAATTTCTCCACGATGTCGTTGACGAATTTCCGGGCCACATCCTGGCACCCGAACCCGAATGCGAGCGCGAACGCGAGGCCGAACGACGCCAGAACGATGCTGACTATCAATTCAACGATGCGAGGCGCGATATTAAGCGTTTCCAGCGTTACAGAAACCGCGAACACGATCA
>JBAYMQ010000252.1:0-2524 GCA_041663465.1 Candidatus Omnitrophota bacterium
ATTCGGCGCGGCGTACGGGTTTGCCGCTTTATTGAAGAGGAAAGAGGGCGCGTGAAACACGCATTCCTTGACGAATACAGCCGTTTAGACAGTATTTTGCACCGCAGGGATCCGCGCGTGAAGATCGGAGTGTTCTTCGCGTGCATCTTGTTCATCGTGCTCACCCCCGGGGTTCAGATCCGCGCGTTTTTTCTGTATTTTTTAATGCTCGCGGGGCTTGTATTCGCGTCAAGGATCCCGCCGTTGTTTATTTTGAAGAGATCTTTGGAAATGATGCCGATTGTTCTTTGCATCGCGGCTTTTGTCCCTTTTGCCAAAACCGGGGTGGTAATGTTCACGCTTAACGCCGGGTTTATCCGGTTGCCGGTGACCCATACGGGGCTTTTGCTTATGTGGAATGTATTGATCAAGGCGTATCTGTCCATTGTGTGCAGTATCCTTTTGATCAACACGACCTATTTCCCCGATCTTCTCAAGGCCTTCGAACGATTGAAAGTCCCGTGTCTTTTAGTTATGATCGTTTCATTTATGTACCGGTATTTATTCGTTATTGAAGATGAACTTGAAAGGATACAGATGGCGCGCCGATCGCGGTCGTTCCGGCAGCGCGGATGGTTACAGGTAAAGACGCTGGCGAATATCGTCGGGGTGCTGTTTATCCGGTCTTATGAAAAAGCCGAAGTTGTATATATGGCAATGTGCTGCCGCGGTTACACCGGAACGAACCGGACGCTTCATACCTGGAGGCTTTCCAAGATCGATATTTATTTCCTGGCATGGGTTATAGTTATGTTGATCACGATACGTTTTAGCGGGGGATACTGAATATATGGAACAAATCATCGTAGAACTTAAAGATGTGCGTTTTTCATATCCTGACGGCACTGCCGCGTTAGCGGGGGTCGATCTATCCGTAGCGTCCGGCTCGACGCTCGGTCTTATCGGCCCCAACGGCGCCGGAAAATCCACGTTGCTGCTGCACCTGAACGGCATATTGAAACAGCGGGGGTCGGTTAAGATATCCGGGATGGAAGTCTCGGACAGGAATTTATCCGCGATCCGCAGTAAAGTGGGGCTGGTTTTTCAGGATCCGGACGCGCAGCTGTTCATGCCGACCGTATTCGACGATGTCGCCTTCGGCCCGCTCAATATGCGATTGCCTAAAACCACGGTGCAGGACGCGGTTATATCCGCGCTCGAACTGGTCGATATGCTTCCGGCAATGAAACGGTCGTCCCACCATTTGAGTTTCGGCGAAAAGAAGAGGATCTCTATCGCGACAGTTCTGTCGATGAGCCCGCAGATACTGGTCCTTGACGAACCGACCTCAAATCTTGACCCGAAACATAGAAGAGGGTTGATCGAGTTCTTAAAGGGTTTGCCGATCACCAAGATCATTGCCACGCATGACCTGGAATTTGTGGTTGAGATCTGCGATCGCGCGGCTATTCTGGACCGGGGGTCCATCGTTTCGCAGGGCGATGTCCTGTCGATCCTTTCAAATAAGCCGCTGTTGGAATCTCATGGCCTTGAGGTTCCCCACAGCCTGCGCAAAGACGCCCATCGGCATATTGTTCCTTCCGGAGAAAGTAGTTTACATCCCAGTCTCGAGAGTATAAAATAATCATACAGTATATCAACCGGGAGACTGAATGGCGAAAAAAGTCCTGGTAATTGAGGATAGCTGTTTGACGTGTCATATCCTCGACGTGGAATTGCGGCAGAATGGGTTTGAGGTTATTATTACCAGGGACGGGAAAGACGGGTTGATGAAGGCGCGGGAACTCTCTCCGGACATTATACTCCTGGATCTGGTATTGCCCGATATTCCGGGCGAAGAAGTCTGCCGGGAACTAAGGAAATATGCGGGGACGGAACATATCCCGATCATCATGTTAACCGGCAAGAGCACTGAGGCGGATCGTGTTATCGGAAAGGTTTTGGGAGCGCAGGCGTATATGGCAAAACCTTTTGAGATCGGGGTTTTAATGGCCGAGATATATAAATGGATCGCGGCGTGCGCGTTGTTTTTTTGCGTGTGCGGCGGTTCCCCCCGGGCGCTGGCAGCCGACGGTAATGAAACGCGGCAGGCGCCTTCGGGCATGGAGATCCTGAAAGTCGGGGAACATACCGTGTATGTGGCGCAGGGTACCAAGGTGACTCAGCGGGGTTCCCAGCTGATCCTTGAACCGCCCGATGAATTCGTCGCGCGCAAGATCATCGTGCTTGAAGAGGAGCTGAACGCGTTGAAGCTCCGGGACCTGGAGATCTCTTCGCAGATAGAAGACCTGAAGAAGGCTGTCGAACGGGTCACTCCTTTAAAAAGCGCGGAGGCGGTCAATGGAACAAAATGAGCGTATGCGGCTGAAAAAGCAGTATGAACAGTATGCGGACGCGCAGATCCTGGAAATGCTCGAGGATGGGGCCGGGGCGTTCGTGGCGGCCGCGAACGCCTTGCTGGAAGAAGAAGCTCAGATCCGGGGAATATCTCCCCGACCCGGGGCCGCCGGGCCGGATCACGGCG
>JBAYMQ010000253.1:0-2521 GCA_041663465.1 Candidatus Omnitrophota bacterium
GCGGGATTCCAATATCTGATAAGGCTCAAAGATAAAATCTTTCCGCAGCACAGCCACGGACGCGGACGCTTTGACCGTATTAATATGCGACGGGCTGCCGGCGAAAAAATCCTCTTCGGTCAATACGGAGATCGCCTGAACTCCGGCATCCTGATACACGGCCGCGATCGCGGCCGGATCGAAATCGGCGCGAATGACCCCCTGCGAAGGGGACTGTTTCTTGATCTCCGCGATAAGCGAGATGAAACGCGGCTTATTTATAGATTCGATAAAGGGCCGTGCGGCCGGCAAGCCGTTTATCTTTTGCTTTAATTCCTCCTCGGGAAGGGCTTGTTTTGCCAGAATAAGCCGTTCCTTTTTTTTCGCGACAATATCTTTCATAACATCCGTCTTAGCCATGGCGCGTAAACTCCTTCAAAGCCTCGAATCTGTTAAACGCGTCTCCTGAATCTACGGCGCGGTTGGCGAGAGTTATCCCCTCTGCGATCGTGGCGGCCTGGCCCGCCGCATACAGCGCCCCGGCCGCATTCAAAACAACAATATCGCGCTTGATCCCCCGGGCGCCCCTTAATATATCGAGCATGGTCTTAACATTATCCTGCACGCTCCCGCCCCGCAATTGATCCACGGATACGCGGTTTAACCCGAACATCTCGGGAGTCACCTCAAAATCCGTGACCACGCCTTCGCGGAATTCGCACATCAGCGTAGTGCCGGTAGTGGATATTTCATCGAGACCGTCTTTACTATGTATTACCAAAGCCCGCTTCGTGCCAAGCGCGCCAAGCACGCCGGCTATGACAGGCATCAGATCAGGAGAAAAAACACCCACGAGTTGATGCGTGGCATGGGCCGGGTTGCTCAAAGGGCCCATAATATTGAATATGGTCCGCCTCCCGAGCTGCTTTCGCGCGGCTGCCGCATGTTTCATGGCAGGGTGAAAATCAGGCGCGTATAAAAACGCGATCCCGACATCCCGCAGGCACCGCTCGATCTTATCCACGGGCATGCTCAAAACTATCCCCGCCGCTTCAAGAACGTCCGCGCTGCCGCATGAGCTCGATACCGCGCGGTTCCCGTGTTTTGCCACGGTCACGCCGCAGGCGCTGACGATAAACGCGGCGGTCGTGGAAATATTGAATGTGCCTTTACGATCCCCGCCGGTACCGCACGTATCCAAAACTATATCGCGGCTGACTTTAACCGGAACCGCCAAAGTGCGCATAACTGAAACAGCGGCAACGATCTCATCGACGGTTTCGCCTTTTTCAGCCAATGCCAGGATAAAATCCGCGATATCCTGAGTGGCCACATCACCCGTCATGATATCCCGCATGGCTCTCGTCATTTCAACGGACGCCAGATCCTTCCGCGCCTTGAGCTTGCTCGTCAATTCAGATATCATAACAGAACAAAGTTGTGCAAAATTTTCATGCCTTCTTTAGTCATAATTGATTCGGGATGGAACTGCACGCCCCAGACAGGCAGCGTACGGTGTTTTACCGCCATGATCTCATTCTCTTTTGTCCGCGCGATAACCTCTAAACAGGGAGGCAAACTGCCGTTATCGATAATAAGAGAATGGTACCGGGTAGCGGGAAACGGATTCGGCACCCCCTTGAAGATCGTCTTCTGATTATGGAAGATTTGCGATGTTTTGCCGTGCATAAGCCGTTTCGCCCTGACGATCTCCCCTCCGAATACCGAGCCGATACATTGATGGCCCAGGCATACGCCCAACAGCGGGACTATCCCGCTGAATTCCCGGATAACCGCGCATGAGATCCCGGCATCCTGCGGCCCGCCCGGGCCGGGAGATATAACGATCTTACCCGGGCGCAATTTTCTTATAGCGTCAACGGTGATCTTATCGTTACGAAACACCTTTGCCGGCGCGCCCAGCTCTCCGAAATACTGGACGAGATTATACGTAAAGGAATCGTAATTATCTATCATCACGATCATTCTTTTTCTCTCCAGAGCTGACTGCCGAGCGCCTCTAACTTTTTATCGATATTTTCGTAGCCCCGTTCAAGATGGTATATCCTCGATATCGCGGTAGCGCCTTTGCCGACCAACCCGGCTAAAACCAGACACGCCGACGCGCGCAGATCCGACGCCATAACAGGCGCGCCTGAAAGCTGCTTAACACCCTCAACGATCGCGTGCGGGCCTTCCCGCTGGATGTGAGCGCCCATACGGTTAAGTTCAGCCACGTGCATAAAACGGTCCGGGTAGATCTTTTCGGTGATCACGCTGATACCCGAGGTAACTGTCATGAGCGCCATAACCTGCGCCTGCATGTCTGTCGGAAAACCCGGATACGGCAATGTAGTTATATTAATAGGCCGCAGATGTTTTTTACAATTGACCCTGATAGTGTTGCCTGAGATCTTCAAGCCTGCGCCGGCGTCCTTCAGTTTATCGAGCAACGCGCCCAGATGGCGCGGGTTGACGTTTTTAATCAGAATATCGCCGCGGGTAATCAGGCCGGCTATGATAAACGTCCCGGCCTCGATCC